>NZ_JBEZKL010000090.1:0-30302 GCF_040704695.1 Streptomyces sp. NPDC048411 | reverse complement strand
GCAGTGTGCGGCGGGACATGGGCCCGACCCTACCGACCGGGTGCGCACGCGGCGGACCGGCCCCTCCGACGATCACGCGGTCATCACATGGACGGCTACGCCGGGCCCCGGACAGACGAGGGTGAGCAATTTCTTCAGGTTGGTGATCCGCTCGCCGCGCCGGCCCGCCTCTGGGTCGTACACGAGCTGGTCGGCATCCATGAGGGCAAGATCGGCTGGTGTGCATTCGCGGCGGACGGTGCCGCACCGCGTCAGTACTGAGGACATTGGTGGATGCGTCCTACCGAGACTTCGATACGCGGATGGCCAAACAACTTGGTACGCCATGGCCGCTCGACCGCGCGGAGCGGACGGGCAGGGCAGCACCGGCCCCGAAATTCACCACACGCGGCTGGTGATGACGAACAGCCCGGCTCGCCGCCGAAGGCCTCCCGGCATGTGAAGCGCCCTGTCCCGGGCAGCTCCAACGCCGGGGACAGGGCGCGCTCATGTGGGGCGGGTCAGCCGAGCCAGACGATGTCCGGGATGGACAGGTGCCGCAGCGGCCGGTTGGTGAATGAGACGCCATGCGCTTTCCGAACGTGATCGGTTGGTTCGGGTTGGGTGGGCATGAACTCCGGCTGATGGCGGGAGAGATGGGCGTGGTTCGTCCGCTCGTCTGGCTTGTGGAGGTGGCTGGTGGCGTCGGTGCTCGGTTTGCTGGTGGTCCGGGACAAGAGGGTCCGGGAGGAGATCGCGCGGTTGCGGGAGGAGGCCGAGCGGGTGCAGACCGCGCTCGGCAACGCGGAACGCTTCAGCGGCTGGTAGATGCTCGTGCAACGGTGATCGAAGTGCCGGCCGAGCCGCCTTCTGCAGTCGACGAGTCGGCACGGAGCGCGGTGGCGGGGTCGCCGGTGCCGCGTCGGGCTGAGGACATGGCGGCGTCGGTCCTGGCAGCCCGACGGCGGCGGCGCGGTGCCGGTTGCGGCCGCCCGCAGGTTGGCCCACTTGACTCCGTTGTCGACCCGACTCGCTGGTGGCCCTCTATGCAGGGGAGGCCGCATCACGTCGGGTCCCACCTGGGCGGATGAGGTTTTCGGCAAGGGCAGGGTCTGTGTCGTCCCCACCGCGCACCTTCCCCATGGACTCGCTCCCCTTTCCGGGCGCCGCAGCAATGCGCACTGTGCCGCTGCCACCCAATCCGAAGGGGCAGGATGTGTCGCTCGGGCAGGATTCGAGCATAAATCTAATATGGGCATATGTGATAAGCGGGAAGATATGATCGTTCACCAGGCAGAGCCGTACAACGCCGAGCCGCCTCCTAGCGCCCTCGTGGGCCAGGTCACCCCTCTGGACACTTTCTACGGCCGCAATCACGGACCGTTCCCCCTCATAGACAAGGCAAGCTGGCGGCTGCGAGTAGACGGCCTGGTCGAGAACCCCCTGGAGCTGTCCCTGGACGAACTGCAGCGCCGCTTCCCCGAGCGGAACCTGGTGGCGACACTGCAGTGCGCGGGCAACCGGCGCGCCGACCTGATGGAGTTCCACGACATACCAGGCCAAGTCCCCTGGGGCCCCGCGGCCATCTCCACCGCATGCTGGGGCGGAGCGGGCCTGGCAGACGTGCTGGCCGAGGCCGGGCTGCAGGCGCAAGCGACCCACATCGCCTTCACCGGCGCCGACGTGTCACAGGACACCGACCCACCACAGCCCTTCGGCGCCTCCATCCCGGCGGCGAAAGCCACCGCCGACGAAGTGCTCCTGGCCTGGACGATGAACGACCAGGCACTGCCCACCGCGCACGGGGCCCCACTGCGCGTGGTCGTCCCGGGCTGGATCGGCGCCCGCAGCGTCAAATGGCTCCAGCGCATCACCGCACAAGCCGAACCGACCGATAACTACTTCCAAGCCGAATACAGCATCCTGCCCCCTGAAGCTGACCCTCACACGGCCGGACCGGGGGACGGCATCACCCTTGGCCCGATTGCCATCCACTGCGCCATCCTGCAGCCCGGAAAAGACGCCCAGCTACCTTCCGGGCCGACCGAGGTCACCGGCTTTGCCTTCGCCGGGGATGACCGAACTGTGGCGCGGGTGGATGTATCCCCTGACGGCGGCAACATGTGGATCCACGCCGATCTGGACACAGCGGCAAATCCCTGGACGTGGCAGCACTGGCACGCCACACTCGACCTGCCCCCGGGCGAGACGGAACTCGTCGCCCGCGCCTGGGACAACACCGCAGCCGTACAGCCCGAATCGCCAGCAACCGTCTGGAACCCCAGGGGGTACGCCAACAACGCCTGGGCCCGCCTGCACATCACATGCTCTCACTGAACCGGACAAGCCAGATGAGGTTCGCAGATAGCCCCCGGAGCGAGCACACGCCCAGCTATCGCTGCTGGAAACGGGCACTACAACAAAGATGCGCAGGTCCGCCATCACCTGTCGCCGCCCCGCTTCGGTCTAGCTCATGGCCTTGTGCTTGGAGGCGTTGGCCTCCAACTTCGTGCCGTCCAGAGCGGCACGGCCCATTTTGACCATGCCGAGCTTCTGCGCGAGGTGCAGCGACTGCAGGAACAGGCCGGCGAGGGCGTCAATGTGGCGGCGGAACCGGGCGATCGAGCGGAAGTCGGGGGCCTGGTTGGCGGCCAGGAACCGGAAAGCGACATCGTTCACGCACTTGCGCTCGATCGCCCGCGAGGAGCGCACGCCGCACGAGGATGGGCGGCGGTGGCACCTACAAATCTGCCGGGCGGGTAAACCCGTAGGCGCGCTCGACCTTGGCCACGTGGAGCGAGAACGAGGCATACCAGTGCTCGCGTCCGTCCGCACGGGCCAGGGCGTGCTCTGCCTGATCCCGCCAAGCGGCAATCGAGTCCTCGTCCCTCCAGTACGACACCGTGATCCCCAGGCCGTCCGCACCGCGAGCGGAATCGACACCGAGGAATCCCGGCTGGTCGGCAGCCAGTTTCATCATCCGCTCGTCTCTCTCCGCATAGCCGTTGTCGCCAGCGGTCCGCACGGCGGTGAACACCACGGCGTAGTAGGGCGGGGCAGGCAGCGACGCGGGCGCAAGATCGGTCACGGAGGTCCTCCAACAGACGACACCGGCAGTATCGCCTCAAACGATCTCGCGCACCCACCTGAACTCACAACCCTGCTATCCGGTTGCATCGCGGATCGCCGGTGCGATCACCAAGGCCACGCACGATCAATGGGCATTGGCCCGCCGTTGCCAGGCGGCGTACATCCAGTGGCGAGTCGGGGAAGCGGTTCGGGAACGAGACGATCCGCGTCACCCCGAACGGTGGTGCGGTTGTACTCGACCTCGATGAAGCGGAAGACGTCGGCTCGGGCCGCCTGGTGGGACTCCCTGACTATGGTCCCGATCTCCGCTTTCAGCAGCCCGAAGAAGCGCTCGGCTGCGGCGTTGTCGCAACAGGAGCCCGTTCTTCCCATGCTCTGCCGCGTGTTCAACTTCCGTAGCTGACTGCGGTATTCGCGCGAGGTGTGGCGATTCCCGTACCGACCAGGGACAGTGCGCGGAGTGCCCGGCCGACGAAGCGTGTACGGCCAAAAAAGTGTTGTCCACTCGGTCTGCGGGGCGCGCGGTACGGAGATTCGGGAGACTCGCCGCCCGTGCTGACGGCGCCTCTTGGCGGCACGTACCGGAGGGGCGATTTCCGGTCACAACACAACGCCCCTTACGCTGCAACACATCGGTCACCAACGGTCGGCCGGGACAGAAGGGCGACAACATGACCTCCGAGACCAACACACTGGGCAGCATCGATGCCACAACTGCCTTGCTGCAGGCGGAACTTCCCCGCCTGGAACAGCACCAGCAAGCCCTGGAGAAAGAACTCGCGACTGTCACCGAACGTCTGGAGTCGGTGCGGACTGCTCTGACAGCTCTGCGTGTGCTGTCTTCTGCTCCTGTTCCCTCCTCGAACACGGAGGCGCAAGACGTCAAGGCAGTGGACGTCAAGGCAGAAGCCGACGCTGAGGCGGAAGCGGAGAGCGTTGTCGCTCCGAGGATTCCGCAGCAGGCACAGGAATCCATCGACTCCGCCGCCCGGGCAGAGGCCCCGCAGGAGCAGGCAGCGGCCGCCCCTGCGCGCCGCACCGCCCGGAAGGCGTCTGTACCCAAGGCCCGCAAGCAGGCTCCCGCCGAGCCGAAGACCGAGCGCGGCCAGGCCAAGAAGGCCGTCGCCGCCAAGTCCGCCGGGCCTGCCAAGAAGGCCGTCGCCGCCAAGAGCACCAAGTCCGCCGCGACCGCCAAGGCCGCCAAGGCCAAGGCACCGAAGAAGGCCGCGACCGCCGCTCCGGCCGTCGACGGCAGTGGCAGCCTCACCGAGATGGCCATCAAGGTGCTGTCCGGGTTCGGCGCCACCCCCGTGCGTGCCCGTGACGTCACGAAGGCCCTGGGGCGTGAGCTCACCCCCAACAGCATCAACACCGTACGCAGCACCCTCGACCGGCTCGTCGCCACCTCCCGGGCGCACCGCGCCGGCCGGGGCCTCTACCAGGCCCCCGCCAACTGACGCCTCCCGCAGGAGAACTGTCCGGACGCCCTCGTCACGACCCGGAGCCGTGACGAGGGCGAGTGTGCTCCCGAACGGTGCGTCGGCGGTTAATCCCGGTGGAATCCCGGCACGCTTGGTAGGTTGCCGGCACATCTTCAGCACTTCGCCTCGAAAAAGTCACGTCGGACAACGTCGAGGCCACCTGCCCGCTGAAAGTACGACCCGACCAGGCGACCGGCTCGTGAAGCCGGTCGCCCGGTCACTGGCTCAGGCGTACGCGGCACCCGAGGTCGCCTGGAACATCGTGGGCTCCAACGCGCTCGTCATGCTCTCCGACGTCGACATCGACGAGTGGAACTAGATCTTCGCCAAGTGGTGTGCGGTGCGGGCGCGTGCTCCCCGCTCGCGGAGCCGACCGCCAGCACGACCGGTCATGCCTCAGGCACGTGGTCAGCTTGAGCCTCTTCGCTCGGCGTCTCGACCGGGGGGACGAGCGAGTGGGCGATGCCGCGGGCGGCGGCGGCGATCTGTTTGTCGGACGCCTTCAGGCCCTGGGCGGCCAGCAGCACGATATTGACGCTGAGCAGGGCGGAGCGCAGCCGGAGCTCTTCTTCCACGGAGGCGTCCGGTCCGGACAGGACCTCGAAAAGCTCGGTGAGCCTCTCGAAAGCGTTCTCCCGGCCGGTGTCGATGTCGCGCACGATCCGCGGGTTGGCCAGGGCGAACCGCATGGCGGGCAGGCCGTCTCCGGTGACCAGGTCGACCATGCGGTCCACGGCGCGGCTGTGCAGGTCGGGGCCGGGGGGCTGCTGTCGGGCCCAGGTGACCATGGAGTCCAGGGCGTCCCGGTACTCGGTGAAGAGCGACCGGACGATGTCTTCCTTGCCGCTGAAGTGGTAGTAGAGGGCAGCCTTGGTGATGCCGAGGCGTTCGGCGATCTCTCGCAGGGAGGTCGCCTCGTAGCCCTGAGTGGTGAACAGCTCGATGGCCACCTTGCGAATCTCGGCCTTGGTGTCGCTGCCCCGCCGCTGCCCAGCCATCGCCATCTGTCCCCTTCTCGTTGGGCGCCTCCAGGCACCCGAGCACCTGGCTCATCGTCGCCGGGTGACCCTCGGTTGCCAACTTACCGGTCGGCAAGTAATCTACTAACCGGCCGGTAAGTAAGTCGCGTGCGCATGTGGTTCTGCGGAGGCGCGGCGCGGCGGCTTCCCGTGGCCGGCCCACATCGATCCATCCCTTCGTTCGGCTCTCCGCGTACCGAACCCCCGCACTCCGCTGAAAGGCATTCGCTGTGACGCAAACAGCACCGGCGTCGGTCGACGCCGAGAGCGCCTCGCCGCCGCGCTTCACCCACCGCGAGATCCTGGTGACGATGAGCGGCCTGGTCATCGCGATGCTGCTGGCCATGCTGGACAACATGATCGTGGCCCCCGCGCTGCCCACGATCGTGGGCGACCTGGGCGGCCTGAAGCACCTGGCCTGGGTGACCACCGGTTACATCCTCGCCTCCACCGCCGCCACCCCGATCTGGGGCAAGCTCGGCGATCTGCTCGGCCGCCGCATCACCTTCCTCTCCTCCATCGCGATCTTCCTGATCGGCTCCGCGCTGTGCGGCATGTCGCAGAACATGGGCGAGCTGATCGGGTTCCGCGCGCTGCAGGGGCTGGGTGCGGGCGGTCTGATGGTGGGCGTCATGGCGACAATGGCCGACATCGTGCCGCCCCGGGATCGCAGCAAGTACCAGGGCGTGATGATGGCCGTCATGCCGGTCGCCATGATCGGTGGGCCGCTGGCCGGCGGCTTCATCACCGACCATCTCAACTGGCGCTGGGCCTTCTACGTCAACCTGCCGCTGGGCATCATCGCTCTGCTGGTCTGCTGGTTCGTCCTCGCCAAGCTGCCCCGCAACACCTCCGGGAAGGTGCGCATCGACTGGACCGGTGCCGCACTGCTGACCCTCTGGATCACCACCCTGGTCCTGATCACCAGTTGGGGCGGCACCGAGTACGCCTGGGGTTCGGCCACGATCATCGGCCTGGCCGCGGTCACCGTGGTGGCCTTCGCCGCCTTCATCATGGTCGAACGCCGCGCCGTAGAGCCGATCATGCCGCTGTCGGTCTTCGCCGACCGCAACTTCAGCCTCGCCGGCGCCCTCAGCTTCGTCGTCGGCTTCGCCATGTTCGGCGGGATGACGCTGCTGCCGCAGTTCCAGCAGTACGTCCAGGGCTCCTCCGCCACCAACAGCGGTCTGCTGCTCATGCCGATGATGATCGCCTCGATGGTGCTCTCCCTCGGCGGCGGCGTCCTGACGAGCCGCACCGGCCGCTACCGCGCCCTGCCGATCGCGGGCAGCGTGCTGATGGCAATCGGACTCGGCCTCTTCGCGACGATGGGCCCCGACACCTCGCGCACCCTCACCTCGCTCTACATGGTGATCCTCGGCGCGGGCATGGGCTGCCTGATGCAGACCACCATGCTCATCGCCCAGAACAGTGCGCCGCTGCGCGACCTGGGCGCCGCCACCGGCGCCACCACCTTCCTGCGCAACATGGGCGGCTCCCTCGGCGTATCCGTGCTCGGCGCCCTCTACACCAGCACCCTCAGCGACTCCTTCACCTCCGCCGCGGGCGGCTCCCCCGACGCCGCGAACTCCGGCACGCTCGCGCAGATGACCCCGGAAGCACTGCGCGGCCTGCCCGAAACCGTCCGCCACGCCTTCGCCCAGGCCGTCACCGACGGCATCGGCACCGCCTTCACCCTGGCCGCGGGCGCGGCAGCCGTCGGCATCGTGATCGCCCTGTTCATCCGCCACGTACCCCTGCGCGGGCTCACCGGCGGATCGAGCACGGACAAGGCCCCGGCCGCTGCTGTCTCCACCGCCAAGACGACCGCATAGACCAACTGACCGGACGTCGCCTCGGCCCCGTACCGCACCTCCGTACGGGGCCCTGGCCGGCCGGTTCATGCGAAACCGGTCACCACAGCACGCCGTCCCGCCTTAACCATCGGGGCCCAGACGCCTCACACACAGGAAGCTCACGCGATGACCAGGGGCTCCACCCGCCAGCGCATCAAGCAGACGGTGTGTCGAAGGCCGTGGGCCGCGGTGGAAGTTCCCCCCAATCCTCCTATGTATCGTGTGGGCGATCCGACGATCAAGCTATGCCGAGCAGATGGACTCCGGGCAGCCTCGGAACTCCGCAAGCTCCGAGGAACGAGGAGTCACGTGAGCGAGACCGAGGTCGTCGCCGCGCCCCGCCCGCTGCTGCTGAACGACGGCCAGCCCGCCGCCGCGGCCTGGTCACTCGACCCCGGGATGCTGCACCTCAACCACGGCTCCTTCGGTGCCGTCCCGTTGATCGCACAGCAGCGGCAGCACGAACTGCGGGCCGAGATGGAGCGCGCTCCCGTCGTCTGGTTCCCGGAGCTGCCCGCCCGGATCGCCGCCACGCGCGCCGAGATCGCCGACTACCTGCAGGTCGACGCCGGAGACCTGGCACTCGTGCCGAACGCCAGCGCGGGCGCCAGCGCCGTGTACGCCGCCCTGACCGCGCGTCCCGGCGGAGACATCGTCGTCACCGATCACGGTTACGGCGCGGTCACCATGGGAGCGGAGCGCCTCGCCCGCCGCTGGGGCGGCCGGGTGCGCACGGCCCGGGTGCCGCTGGCGGCCGACGCGGGCCAGGCGTATCGGGCGGTAATGGCCGAGGTGGACGACCGGGTCGCACTCGTGGTGCTCGACCAGATCACCTCGGCCACCGCCCGCAGACTGCCGGTCGACCGGATCGGAGCCGAACTGGCCCGGCGCGACATCACCCTGCTCGTGGACGGTGCGCATGCTCCCGGCATCCTCGCCACCCCGCTCGCGGGACTGGTCTGCGACGCCTGGATCGGCAACCTCCACAAGTGGGGCTGCGCACCGCGCGGCACAGCGGCCCTCGTGGCCCGCGGCCCGCTGCGGGAGCACCTTCATCCGCTGATCGACTCCTGGAGCGCGGCCGAGGCGTTTCCCCACCGCTTCGACCAGCAGGGCACCCTGGACGCCACCGGCCCCCTGGCGGCGCCCACGGCACTGGACTTCGTGGAACGCACCTGGGGCTGGGAAACGGCCCGCCGCTACATGGACGAACTGGCCGACTACGGCGCCCGCGTGATCGGCTCCGCGTTCGCCGGCTCGGCGGGGCCGGTGGAGAGCGTGGACGTCGGCATGCCCGTGCCGGGTATGCGCCTTGTCCGCCTTCCTGAGGGATTGGGGCACAGCCGCGTCGAAGCGGACGCGCTACGCGACCTTGCCACCGCCGAACTGGGCGTGGAGGCAGCTTTCACGAGCTTCGACGGGATCGGCTACCTCCGTCTGTCGGCCCACGTCTACAACACCTCGACCGACTACGACCGCTTCGCCGAGTCCTGCGTTCCCGTCCTGCACGACTGGGCCCGTCAGGCCCGCGTGGGGGGCTGACCGGTCCTGGGGTCCCGCCTGTGCAGGCTCTGGCGGACAAACTCGAGTGCTTCGGTGTCCTCGAGCCGGATGAGGGTGTTCTCGTAGGCAAGTTGGCCGGCCTCGATGAGGACGCTCATGCTTGCGCTCCCGATTCAGCGTTCAGCCCGATACCGGGATAGAACTTGCGCTGGTTGGAAAGGATCATGTTTTTGGGTGTGGCGATGCCGATGGTCTCGCGTACACGTGCGGCGAACGCCCGTGAGGAGATCGGGTTGGCGCCCTCGAGTTGGCACCAGTTCCGGTAACTTCTGTAACCGCGTTCAGCAGCGAAGCGTTGAGAGCCATCCCCGGTGCGGACTTGGCCTGCATGAGCATGGCCATCATTCCGGACGTCGCCAGCGCTCGCTGGCGGTGTCGGCGCAGCTCCGCCCCGCCGTGCCGCCCGTGCGGGTCGGTCTCAGCCAGCCTCTCGGCCATCTCACCGGCCGCCCACGCCTGCACGAGTTGCGCGGTGATGGCGATTCCGGCCCGGCCCAACAGCCCGGCGATCCGATCCGGGCGGCGCCCCGCAGACCCGCGTGATGTACGAGCCGCTCCCCCGTCTGCCGACAGCCGTACGGCAGGATGGGGCCATGAGCGTAGTCAAGATCAACGTACTGACCGTCCCCGCCGAGCAGCGGGAGACGCTGGAGAAGCGCTTCGCCTCCCGTGCCCATGCCGTGGAGAACTCTGACGGCTTCGAGTGGTTCGAACTCCTCCGGCCAGTCGAAGGCACCGACAACTACCTCGTCTACACGCGGTGGCGTGACGAAGAGTCCTTCCAAGCCTGGATGGAGGGCCCCATGAAGACGGCCCACCAGGGCAGCGGCGCGGAGAGCGGAGAGCGCCCTCAACCAGCGGCAAGCGGGTCCACACTGTGGTCCTTCGAGGTCGTACAGCAGGCAGCGCCGCCAAGCGCGTAGACAGGTCGTCAACACGGCCGGGGCCGCCCCTGCTGTTCACGAGCCCGGGAGGGGCCAGCCCGCCATGAGGCCGCCGTCAACGGTGAGGACCTGACCGGTGACGTAGCTCGCCTTGCCCGAACCCAGGTACTGGACGGCCTCGGCGATCTCATCCGGGGTGGCCGTCCGGTGCAGGGGCAGCGCCGAACTGACCGCGTCACGCGCGATGTCGTTGCCGGTGAACCGCTCGTACATCGCGGTCTGGGTGTAACCGGGGGCGACGGCGTTGACCCGGATACCGTGAGCGGCGCCTTCGAGTGCTGCCGCCTTCGTGATGCCGGTGACGGCGTGCTTGCTGCCGACGTACAAGGTCGCGTCGGGGTAGCCCATCAGGCCGAAGACGGAGCTGACGTTGACGATGCTGCCGCCGTCCTGCTCCCTCATGACCCGGAACTCGTGCTTCAGGCTCAGCAGCGTGCCCTTGACGTTCGTGTCGAAGGTGGCCTGGTAACTCTCGTCGGTCACCTCGGTGACAGGGCCGGGCGTTCCTTCGGTGCCGGCGTTGTTGAAAGCGACATCGATTCGTCCGAATCGCGCGACCGCGCGGTCGACGAGGTTCTTCACATCGGCGTCGAAGCGGACGTCGGCACGCACGAACTCGGCCTGGGCGCCGAGGTCGCCGAGCTCCCTGGCGAGCTGCTCGCCGACGTCCTGGTGGCGGCCGGAGACGACCAGGTTCGCGCTCTGACGGGCATAAGCGAACGCGGTGGCGCGGCCGATACCGGTGAGCGCGCCCGTGATGAGGACAACGGGAGCAGACATGTCGAGGGTCCTTCCTGAAAACACACAGGTGAACGACAGGCAAGCAGTCCGGAACCCACACGACGCTGGGTTCCTCCTACGGCAGGGGCGTACTCCCGGTACCCCCGGTACCCCCGTGAGGAAGGGTGTCCCAGCCGGACGACAGCCGTATCGGATGCGACCGCCGCGTCCATCAAACGGCGGCACTTGATGACCCGTACGTCCCACGGACAGCGGCGTCGAGACAGACGGCGCGAAGGTGGTGACGCGGGTGGCTTTGCACACTGTCCGGGAAACTGGTGGCCACGCTGGTGACGCCCGAGGTGAGGCGATACTCGGAGCTACAGCGGTTGCGTCGGCCACCGGCGCGGACAACGGGTACGGTGTTCGCCCCGTCGCCGCGGAATACCTTCACCGCCATGCCGCCCACTTCTTCACCGCGAACCGGTCACCGACGCGCCGCACCTCGGCTGCGCCCGGTCCGGGGAAATGCGCGGGGAACAGCAGGGCGCGTCGGTCCGCAGCTTCCCCCAGCACGCGGCGCCGGCTGTCCCGTGCGCGGGGCTCGTCCTCGTCGAAGCCGGGGCAGTCGTCCGGCTCCGCGATCTGCAGTGGGCTGTGCAGCAGATCCCCGGCGAACACCGCCCGGTCCGAGCCAGACCGTCGATGTCGTGGTGGTCGCCCTCCCACAGCACGGTCTGCCCGGCCTGGTGCACGGGAGCAACGCTGTCCTCGAAGGCGTTGGCCATCTGGGGGCCGGAGCGGGTCCGGTGTCCGTTGGCCGGGTTCCAGTAGTCGAAGTCGGCGCGCGAGATGACGTACTGGGCGTTGGGGAAGGTCGGTCGCCACTCCCCGTCGTTTGTCAGGCGGGTGTTCCAGCCGACGTGGTCGCCGTGGACATGGGTGCAGATCACCGTGTCCACGTCCTGCGGGCGGACGCCTGTCGCGGCCAGTTCTCCGAGGTAGTGGGTGTTCAGGTGGTGGAAGGACGGCATGGCCGGGCGCTCGCGGTCGTTGCCGATTCCGGTGTCGATCAGGATCGTCCGACCTTGGCTGCGGATCAGCCAGGTCTGCATCATGGTGCGGATCTCGTCGGCGGCCGGGTCCAGAAAGGTGGGGGCGAGCCAGTTCTCATGCGCCTCCCAGTGCTCCACGGGCACGTCGGGGAAGATGTAGTCGCGGGCGCTGCCTCTGGCGGGCAGCTCGACCACGCGGGTGATCTCGACGTCTCCAAGCGCGATGGTGTCCATGCACCCCAGCCTGCGCGCGGGATGACGCAGGCGCTATCGGCCGCAGGGCCGCACCTCGGAGGGAGCGGGATGCGGCGCGATACGGCCGGTCGGCGGCCCGCGACAACGGGTTGGAGTCGGACCGGACGGCAGGCTGGTCTGGGCCTTCGCCCAGGTCACACCCAGCTGCAGCGAGCCGGTGGCCGACTGCGGACCGGCCACCACCGCACTGTCGATCGCCCGGCTGGCCGGCTGAGGCGAGGCGGCCGCACTGGGCGGGTGGACGTCACTCCAACGCAGCCGCCTTGTGCAGCAGCACTGACCGCTCGCGGGCATTGCGGCACAGCCGGGCGGCGAGCTCCAGATCAGCCCGGGCCTCGGCGGTCCGGCCGAGTCGGACCAGCAGTTCGCCGCGCACGCTCGGGAGCAGGTACGACCCCGACAGGCGGCCGGAGGCGGCCAGTTCGTCGACCATGCACAGCGCCTGCTGCGGTCCGCTTGCCATCGCGACGGCCACGGCCCGGTTGAGCTCGACAACGGGTGAGGGGGCCACGCGGCCGAGCGCCTCATAGAGGAGCACGACACGCTCCCAGTCGGTCTCCCGCGCCGAGGGTGCCCTCGCGTGGCAGGCGGCGATCGCGGCCTGCAGACCGTACGGTCCAAGGCCCCGCCCGACAGCCGTGGCCCGGCCGAGCACGGCCAGACCGCGACGGATCGCCGACCGGTCCCACAGACGCCGGTCCTGGTCCTCCAGGAGCACCGCCTCGCCGTCGGGCCCGGTACGTGCCGGAAAGCGCGCGGCGGTGAGTTCGAACAGCGCGAGCAGTCCGTACACCTCCGGCTCAGCGGGCAGCAGGGCGGCCAGCATCCGGGCCAACCGAACAGCCTCGTACGCGAGATCGGGGCGCAGCAGGCGGTCACCGGTCGTCGCCGTCGAGCCCTCCGTGAAGATCACGTACAGGACGCTCAGGACACCACCGAGCCGCTCGCGCCGCTCTTCGGACGGCGGCAGCTCGAACGGCACTCCCGCCGCGGCGATCGTCTTCTTCGCCCGGGTGATCCGGGCCTGGACGGTCGGAGTGGGCACGAGGAACGCCCGGGCGATCTCCTCGCTGGACAAGCCGCCCACCACGCGCAGCGTGAGCGCCACCCGGGCCTCGGGCGAGAGCACCGGATGGCAGGCGGTGAACATGAGCGCGAGGACGTCGTCGTCGACCCGGTCGGGATCCCACGGCAGGTCGTCCGGCCGGCCGAGCACGGCCACCGCGCCCGAGCTGAACTCGCCCTCGGCCAGCTGGCCCGCGAGCATGGCGTACCGCTCGTCGAGTGCCGACTTGCGGCGGAAGGCGTCGATGGCCCGCCGCCGTGCGGTCGCCAGCAGCCAGCCCACCGGGTTGGTCGGCGCACCGTTGCGCGCCCAGGTGACAAGTGCCTCCGCCAGCGCCTCCTGCGCGACATCCTCGGCGAGCGCGAAGTCCCCGGTGTAGCGGGCCAGTGCACCGACGATCCGTGCGGACTCGATCCGCCAGAGGGCCTCGACGGCCCGCCGCGCCGCCTCGGAGCTCGGCGGGCCGTCGGCGGCCGCGGGCCTCAGAGCTGGCCGGTCCGCTCGCGCCACGCCCGCTCCTTGATGATCCACTCGTTGTCCTGCGGGAACTCGTCGATGCCCGGCACGCGGCGGATCTCGCACTTCGAGCCGGCGATGGCCGGGAGCCGTTTGGCCCACTCGACAGCCTCCTCCTTCGAAGCGACGTCGATCACGTAGAAGCCTCCGAACAGCTCCTTCGTCTCGCCGTACGGACCGTCGGTGACCACCGGGGTCTGTCCGCTGAAGTCGACCACCACGCCTTGGGACGGGTCGTCCAGCCCCTCGGCGGCGACGAGCACGCCCGCCCGGATCAGCTCCTCGTTGAAGCGGCCCACCGTCTCGAGCATCTCCTCGAAGGGCGTCTCCATCATCTTCGCGACGGATTCGTCCGTGCCTCGCATGATCAGCATGTACTTCGCCATCTTCGGTCTCCTTGATACAGCGGTCGCCTCTCGACCCTCTCTATCCCAGGTCGAACGGCGTAGTCGCGGATCGACACGGCAGACGGACATGGACCACCTTTTTCGGCAAACGCCTTTGTCTCACGTCAGAGAGAGGAGGTCTTCGATCGCAGCCGAAAGCTCCGCGATCTCGAGGTCGGCCGCGCCGTTGGACCCGGCAGCACGGCAGCGATAGAAGACCAAAGGAAGTGGCGTGCCGAGGGGTAGGCGCCGTTGAAGGCCTGCGCACCCACTGGCTGGCCGAGGGGCCTCAACGGGATCTGTCGCTGCAGAGCTGTCGGCGGATTGCGCGTGTGAGGCAGCGTTGCGTGCCCCTCGCGGTCTTTCCCTCGCTGATCCGCCGGGCGACGTAGGCGCGAGTGGTCGGGGCGAGACGAATCCAGATCAGGGTGATCGTGTGAAATGCCCCGCACGTAGCGGCCGTTGCCGGTTTTCTTGACGCCCTGCCGGGTACGCAGGCGTCCCCCACCGCGGTTGCCGGCTGCCGTGAACTGACGTGCTGGGCCAGGTCGTTGGGAGTCTTCCGGTGGGTTGACGCGGAAGGGACCGGCTCCTACGGTGCCGGGTTGGCCCGGCATCTGGCCACAGAGGGCATTGCGGTCATCGAGGTCAACCGGCAGGACCGGGCAGCCCGGCGTCGTTCGGACAAGACCGCACCGAGGCCGCCGCCCGGGCCGTGCTGGGCGGCGGCCTCGGGGCCCCAAAGAGCAATATCGGTCGGGTGGAAGAGGTGACGGCAAGGCAAGCCGCGCCCACAGAGCACGCCATGGGTTCCAGCCTGCGCCGGCCCCCCTGTCGCCTGTTCCGACGCAGCCTGCGGCCTGCCCGCAGCAGCACGGCAAGGGCGCGGTGAGCGGCAGCGCGGCGCTCGGGATGGCCGAACCGGGTGGCAGGGAGGACAACACCGGCTGCCGGCCGTTCCGCAGCCCGCTCGTGAGCACGGGGGATGCGGAAGCGGAAGGAGCTGCTCCGCCAACTGCCCGGCCCCGAGCGGCAGACGACCGATGGGGCTACCGGAAATATTCCGATGCACCAACCCTTCGAGACATGGCGCACCTCACTCCCCAATTAGTTCACCGTTCAACCATTTTCGGGTACTGTCGTCAGTGCCTGATCGAAGGCAAGCCCTCGCGGCCTGTTGTGCAGGTCATGCGGTAAGCAAGGAGGAAAGATCATGGCTTTCAGGATTGCGCGACGCGCTGCTGTCGCGGCCGCCTCTGCGACGGTCGCAGCAGCCGGACTCCTCGCGACGGGTGGTCCCGCCTCGGCAGCGGCCCACCCGACCGACGACCGGACAGCCATCGTTTCCCACCACGTGCAGCTCCTCGACACCCATGACGACGGCCGCAGCCGGGACGCGGGGCGGGGCAGCAACGACGACGACCGCCGGCGCTGGGTCAGTGACCAGATCGAATGGCTCCGGGACCACGACCGAGTCAGTCACCGGATGAGGGACGACGACGACCGTCGGCGCTGGGTCAGTGACCAGGTCGAGTGGATCCTCAACCACAATGGACCTCACCACTGGGTCTGGGAGCACGAGGGGCGTTCATACCGCTGAGACCGTTCCTGTCGAGTACGCATGAGTGAGTCCTGGACCCACTGCTGTGTACTGGATAGGAACGGTTCTACGAGCCAGTCACCTCGTAGTCGGGGAGTGCGGCCGGGGTGGTCCGGGTCGCCGGGCGCATGGTCAGGATCAGTACGGCCAGCCCGGCGAAGATGACCGCGGCGACGACGCCGGTGACGTGCAGACTGGCGGTGAACGCCTCCCGCGCGGTGTGCAGCAGTTCCGCACCCTGGCCGGCGGGGAGATGCCGGCTGGCGGCGACCGCGCCGGCCAGCGAGTCGGACGTGCCGTCCATCCGGCTGCGGTAGACCACTGCGGCCACCACTCCGAGCAGCGCGAAGCCGAGCGAACCGCCGAAGTAGTTGCCGGTCTCCGACATCGACGCCGCCGAGCCGGCGCGCTGTGGCGGTACGGACCCGACGACCAGCCCGGTGCCCAGCGCGAACAGCGGGCCGGTGCCCAGCGCCAGGACGGCGATGCCGGTCATCACCAGCGGCGGGGCGCTCGCAGCGTCGACGCCGACCAGCAGCAGGCTGCCCAGCGCCGACCCCATCAGCCCGCCGGCGATCGCGGTCGTCTGCTTCATCCGCCGGGCCAGCGCCGGCGCGGCCATGGTGCCGACCGCCACACCCAGGCCCATGGGTGCGAACAGCACCGCCGACGCGACCGGCGAGAAGCCCAGCACGCTCTGCAGGTACTGGGTCACCAGCAGGCCCGTACCAGCCATGGCGATGCCGGCGAAGACCAGCGCGACGAGCACGGCCGTGAAGGGGCGGTTGCGCAGCAGCCGCAGGTCCAGCAGCGGCGCCTGAAGCCGCAGTTGCCGGCGTACGAACAGGAATCCGATGGCTGCGCCGGCGACGAGGGCCACCGCCGACACGACTGGCACGCTCTCGACGGTCAGCTGCTTGATGCCGTAGACCATCAAGAGCACCGCCACGAGCGACAGCCCGACGCCGGCCAGGTCCAGCCGGCCGGCCTGGTCGCTGCGGAACTCCGGCAGCAGGACCGGCCCGGCGAGCAGCAGCAACGCCATCGCCGGCACGGCGACCAGGAACACCGATCCCCACCAGAAGTACTGGAGCAGGAATCCGGCGAGCACGGGTCCAAGGGCGCCGCCGGTGAACTGACAGGTCGCCCAGATCGCGATGGCCTGCCCGCGCTGCCGTTCGTCGCGGAACATGTTGGTGATCAGGGCAAGTGTGGACGGCGCCAGGGTCGCGCCGGCGACGCCCAGCAGCGCACGCGCGATGATCAGCATCAGCGGGCTGACCGCGAAGGCGGCCACGACCGAGAGCACCGCGAACGCCGCTCCCCCGGTCATCAGCAACCGTCGGCGGCCGATCCGGTCGCCGAGCGTACCCATCGTGATGACCAGGCCGGCCACCATGAGTCCGTAGCTGTCGCTGATCCACAGCTGCTGGACGTTGGTGGCACCGAGGTCGGCGCTCAGCTGCGGGAGCGCGAGGAGCAACGCCGTCATGTCCATCGCGACGAGCAATGTCGGCAGCATGAGGACGACCAGTCCCAGCCATGCCCGGTTGACTCGCATATCCGAAACTCCCTGTTCTCTCGACGTTTCGCCGGTTGGTCGGAGCGGTCGAGAGCTTCTTGACATCGGTGGGGGCGGAAATCTCTCGCGTCTGCCACGGTGGGGCGTCACCCACCGCGAGGCGTCACCAGACATGGCGACCTCGTGGTCCGGGCGATGCGACGGCGAAAAACTCATGCGAAATTTCTGGCGGGGGATGTCAAGACGGCGGCGGTGGCTCCGACCAACCGGTCGAAGGGCCCAGCCGGGGCTCGCGAACCACGAGGAGCACAAGATGAAGTTCCTGATCAGCATGCATATCAACCCGGCCGTGCTGGACGCGCTGACGGACGAGGAGAAGGCGGCGATCGGCGGCGGCCACGGCACGTTCATCGAGGCGCTGAAGAAGTCCGGCGAGCTGATCACCACGCAGGCGCTGGTCGACCCGTCGCAGGCCGCGGTGGTGTCCGTACGAGGCGGCCAGCCGGTGGTGACCGACGGACCTTTCCTGGAGGCCAAGGAGTTTCTGGGCGGCTTCTACCTGATCGACTGCGAGAACAAGAAGCGGGCGATCGAGCTGGCAGCGCAGATCCCGGACGCCGCGATCGAGGGTCTGGGGATCGAGGTTCGGCAGGTGATGTTCGCTGACGGACAATTGGAGGCATGACAGCACCGGACTTCGAGGACCTGCTGCGTGAGCTCACGCCGCAGGTCCTCGGCGCGTTGGTACGTCGGCACGGCCAGTTCGAAGGGTGTGAGGACGCCGTGCAGGAGGCCGTCCTCGCCGCCACCGTGCAGTGGCCGGCCGAGGGAGTGCCGGACAACCCGCGCGGCTGGCTGGTGACTGTCGCGTCCCGGCGGCTCATCGACCAGATGCGCAGTGACCACGCGCGCCGCGAGCGGGAGTCGGCGACGGCCACCGAGGTGGTGCCCGAGGACGTACCGGACACCGACGACACGCTCGTCCTGCTGTTCCTGTGCTGCCATCCGACGCTGACCGCGGCCTCCCAGACCGCCCTGACGCTGCGGGCGGTCGGCGGCCTGACCACTGCCGAGATCGCCCGCGCATTCCTGGTGCCGCAGGCCACGATGGCGGCCAGGATCAGCCGGGCCAAGCAGCGCATCAAGGCCGCCGGCAGCTCGTTCGGCCTGCCGCACGGTGCGGAGCGCGAGGAGCGGCTACGGGTCGTCCTGCACGTGCTCTACCTGATCTTCAACGAGGGCTACACCGCCTCCTCGGGCAGCGAGCTGCACCGCGCCGACCTCGCGCACGAGGCCATCCGGCTGGCCAGGATGGTGCACGCACAGCTGCCCGAGGACGGCGAGGTGACCGGGCTGCTCGCGCTGATGCTGCTGACCCACGCCCGCCGGGAGGCACGTACGACGGCGGCCGGCGACCTGGTGCCGCTGGACGAGCAGGACCGTACGAAGTGGGACCGCGGGCTGATCGACGAGGGCACCGAGCTGGTCAAGGCGTCGCTGGCCGGCCCGGCGCTGGGGTCCTACCAGCTGCAGGCCGCCATCGCCGCCACGCACGCCGACGCGGCCACGGCCGGGGAGACCAACTGGCCGCAGGTGCATACCCTTTACCTGATCCTGGAACGGATCGCCCCCAACCCGATGGTCACCCTCAACCGGGCGATCGCACTCGCCGAAACCGAGGGCCCGCCGGCCGGGCTGGCCCTGCTGTCCACATTGGACAGTGACGAGCGGATGGCCGGGCATCACCGGCTGCTGTCCGTACGGGCGCATCTGCTGGAGAAGACCGGCGACACGGCCGGGGCGTACGAGCACTACCGGCGCGCCGCGAAGTCCACCGCCAGTATCGCCGAGCAACGCTACCTGGAGTCCCGGGCCAGCCGGGTGACACGCCTTCGCACCACGGGTGTTGCGGTCAATACAGTGCTGAGTCACAGCCGCTGAGCAGGGTTTTGATGGCGTCAGCCGGCGCTCTCAGTTACGGCGGTAATAGTCGTCGATGGGGGCGCGTGCCTCGTCGAACAGGGCTGGGCCGTCCTGCGCCACCGTCGGCCAGGCGCCTGACTCCGGGTTGAGTTCGATGAGTTGCTCGGTGGAGAGCGCGTAGACGACACGGCCGAGCCCGGAGCGGACGATACCGCCGGCACACATGGCGCATGGCTGGCAACTGGTGTACATAGTGGTGTGTGCGGCCGTGTGAGGGTCGAGTTCACGGGCCGCCCAGCGGGCGAGTTTCAGTTCCGGGTGAGCGCTGATGTCGTTGTCGCTTCGCACCGTGTTGTGGGCCTCGGCGAGCACCGTGCCGTCCGGGCCGGCCAGCAGGGAGCCGTACGGCGCGTCGCCCAGGGTGGTGGCGCGGGCCGCGATGCCGATCGCGCGCCGCAGGAGATCCTCGTCGGCAGTGGTGATCACGATGGTGTCCTCCAGTGTGTGGTCACGGCGGTGAGCGCCTGCCAGGCCGCGTGGGGCCGGCGGATATCGAGGTGGTGTGGTCGTCGGCCTCCTCGCGCCAGGCTTTGCGCAGGGTGACGAGGTGCTCGTCGGTCAGCTTGCCGCGCGTGGTGAACGGCACGCCGAGCGCGTCGAACTCCTGACGTGCCCAGCCGAGGCCCACCCCGAGCACGAGCCCGCCGCCGCTGAGCTGGTTGAGGTTGGTGGCCACGCGCGCCACCACAGCCCCAGCCGAGCGCCTGCATGAACTTCTCGCGGCCCGACCAACCGACCACATGTGACAACGACCCGTTCGAAGGACGGTGCTGATTCCCGGCGCAGGACATGAGCGCCTGTCGCCAGGGGCGAGCCGGCCCGTCAGGCGTCAATGCCGTCCGGCGTGGTGCTTTGCAGCAGGGAAGGACAGGCTCGGCCGGGCGTCCGGGCCCTCCAGGGTCTGGATAAGGCCGGCGACCACGTCCGCCATCGCTCGGCGGGCGGCAGCGAGGCAGGCGGCCGGGTCCTGCGTGCCACCCGCCGCGAGCCCGTCGCGCAGCGCCCGTGTCATCGCGGGGTCGAGAGCGCGCCCGAAGCCGAGCTTGGCCACGTCCGCGGCGACTGCTGCCCTCAGTTCTTCCGTGTTCGCCGCGGACAACTCCCGAAGGACGAGGGGCACGTTCACCGCTGCCCGCAGCCCGGTGAGCAGCGAGCGGTGGTCCTCCGCCGTGCAGGTGCCGAAGGGGTGGCTTTCGCCGCTGAGTACAAGTGCGTCGGCGCCGGTCGCGTCGGCGAACTCCTGGGCCATCCCGGGGGCGAGGTGCGCTCCGTGCGGGCAGGGCGACGTGCCGGTCCGTGCGGCACGCGGACCCTCGCGGCCCCCGGTGTCCGTCAACTCCGCCTCCGCCCAGAGCCCCTGCTCGTGCGCCCACGAGACCGCGTCCCGAGTCACGGCGACGGCTCTGGCGTAGGAGAGATGGCCGGCGTCGTACATGATCGAGCCGAAGCCACAGTGCGCTGCCTGGGCGAGCAGTGCGGTCCTGCGCACCTTCGTCAGGTGGAGCCCGACCGGCACGGTGGCAGCGCGCGCCATCTCGGCGGCGGCCCGGGCGAGTGGCGCGAGGTGCCCGCCGTGATGGTCGACCGCCGTCTCGCCGATCTGGATGATCACACCGCTGCCCGCCAGTTCCGCTCCCGCCACGATCGCCTGCAGGTGCTCGAACGTGTGGGCGTCGAAGGCGGCGACAGGGCGGTGGTGCGCCCGGCCGTCGGAGAGCATCGGGCCGATGGCTGCGAGCGTCAAGGGAGCCTCCAAAGCAGCACGTTGAGTGCCCCGGACTGCAGGGCGCGAGTATTCATGATTACACGTGCTCGCAAAGTGCGGTATTCACGCATGAGTGCACACTCGTAGAGAGGGTGGGACGGTCGCGGATGAGGAGGCAGGCGAGCCGGGTCAGCTGGCGGGCGGCGGGAAAATGGGGTCGGGTGTGGCATTGACAGCGGCTCGGGCGGCCCATAGTTTCTAGCCAAGCATGATTGAAGTTGCGCAGTAAGGGTGCGTATCACGCGTTTTTGAGCATGGTGCGCTTGGCTGGCCCGGCGTATGTGCGAATCTCAATGATCGTGTCAAGCCGCCTGCGGGGCTGGTGGGGCAGAGGTGAACAGCCTTTCGTCACGCAGCGCCCCAAGTCCCCATCCTTTGTTTTTCTCTTGGGTGGTCCGTCCAACTCGTCTGGGCGCGCTGCGGCGGTATCGATCGGCGTGCGCGGCTCTGGCACGGTGACGGGCAGCAGGTCGAGCCGTTCGTCTCTCCGCACCGCCTCGGCTCACCGCAGCGACGCCACGCCGCTCGGGTAGGCACATCACAGGATCGGGCAACGCCCGCCCTGCGGCACGTTTCCGGCGATTCCAGGTTTGGCTTCCTACGGCGGAAGACGTTCATCCGGTTGTCACACGGCAATCACGGCATCGCCCGGCAGATCACGTACTCATAAACAGGTCTGGACCGAACGCTCGGTGCGGCAGCAAGCGCCCGGTCGACTCCGAGGCGTCTGCATCCCGCTCATCCCGAAAGGATCTACAAGTGGATCGCAGGTCACTTCTGACCGCCGCTGCGGGCGCGGTCGCCCTCGGCGCCGCCTCGCAGGTACCGGCGCACGCATCGTCGGACCGTGCATCCCAGTCCAAACTCGTCACCAAGTTCAACGTCATCAGCGACATCCAGGGCGATCTTGGCGATCTGAACGCGACGCTGGAGGACCTGAGCAAGAGCAACCCGAACAGCACGGGGATCGCGATCGCCGGTGACATCACCCCCCGCGGCTACGACTTCGAATACGCGGCGGTGAAGGAGGTATTCGGCAGGCACACGCTGCCGAAGGCCGCCTGGGCGATCGGCAACCATGAGTTCTACGTGCCCAAGTGGGCCAACCCGGACCAGCTGTCGCAGTCGACCTGGCCAAACGGAACCACCGAAGACTCGCTCTTCCGCAGCTTCTACAACTTCGCCGGCCGCAACACCGTCTACGCCGAGCAGTCCTTCGGCGGGATCCCGGTGCTGATGATCGGCACCGAGAAGTACATGCACTACCACGACTCGACCCTCTGGGACGATGTGTGGATGAGCGACGCCCAGTTCGCCTGGCTGCAGGAGCGGCTCAGGTACTGGGAGGCCAAGCGCAAGCCGGTCATGGTCATCACGCATCATCCGCTCCCGAACACGGTCTCGGGCAGCCACAACAAGCTGTACATGCGTGACTACCTCCAGGCCGACCGGCTGCTGGGTATTCTCGGCCGTCACCGCGACGTGTTCCTGTTCTGCGGGCACACCCACTGGGACCTCAACCTGTCCGACTGGTACGTGCGGCGCGTGGTTCCCGGCACGGCGAACCTCGACGGCTTCTCCGTGATCAACACCGGCGCCATCCAGACTGGCTGGACCGACGATGGCAAGGGCGGCGAGGTGGTTGTCGAGGGCGCGTTCAACCAGGGCCTCCAGGTCGAGGTGTATCGCGACCAGGTCGTGGTGAAGGCGCGTGACTTTGCCAAGGGTGACTGGCTGAAGCAGATCACGATCCCGCTGCACACAGCAATCTGACGTACGCGCATACGTGACCTCAAGACACCAGGAGGCCGGTTTCGTACGCGCGTCCGAAACCGGCCTTCGGTGGCCGTCACCCCGAGACAGTTCGGTCACGCACTTCATCCCGTGCGGGGTGCAGGAGGGGGCCAGCCCGAGTCAGGGCGGGCCGCCACGAGGGCCCGCGCCGAGAAGCGCTCCCGCCGCCGCCTGCGGATGGCCTCGGCGGCCGGCTTGACGTGGGGTCGTCGAGGCCCGGCGTCACCCCCACCACCGCCTCCGCCACGCTTCCCGTTCCCGCGCTCGGCGTACGCGGCGACCGCGCATTCCAGCAGTTCCTGGTCGCTCTGTGCCTCGCCGAGGCGGCGGCGGGTCTCGTCGCTCTCGACGACGTCGGCGAAGCCACACCCGCGTACCCTCTTTCCCGTGCCAGCCTCCCGCCTAAATCGCGTCGCCGTCCTTGTGCTCGACGGTGCGAAGCCGCTCGATGTCGGCATTCCTGCGCAGGTCTTCACGACCCGCGCGAGCATGCCGTACGAGGTGCGGGTGTGCGGCGCGGCACCCGGTCTCGTGACCGGCGGCGACGGCCTGTCGTACTACGTCACCCACGGGCTCGACGCGCTTGCGTGGGCCGACATCGTCTTCGTCCCCGGCTACCGGTTCCCGGACCGCGAAGACCCGCCGCAGGCCGTCATTGACGCGCTGATCGCCGCCCACGACCGGGGTGCGCGGCTCGCCGCCATCTCGACGGGCGCGTTCGCGCTCGCCGCCACGGGTCTGCTCGACGGCAAACGCGCCACGACCCACTGGCATTACACGCGGGCGCTTGTGGCGAAGCATCCGCTCGTTCAGGTCGATGAGAACGTCCTGTTCGTCGACGAGGGCAGCGTGCTGACATCGGCCGGCGCCGCCTCGGGCATCGACCTGTGCCTGCACATTCTGCGCGGCGACCTCGGGGTTGCCGCGTCGAACTACGCGGCCCGGCGCCTGGTCGCAGCCCCCTACCGCAGCGGCGGCCAGGCGCAGTATGTGCCGCGCAGCGTGCCCGAGCCGCTCGGCGAGCGGTTCGCCGCCACCCGCGAGTGGGCGCTGCACCGGCTCGGTGAGCCCCTCACCCTCGAGGCGCTCGCCCGGCATGCGACGGTGTCGCCCCGCACGTTTTCGCGACGCTTTGTCGAAGACACGGGGTACACGCCGATGCAGTGGGTCATGCGCGCCCGGATCGACGTGGCCCGTGAGCTGCTCGAGCGTTCGGAGCGGAGCGTCGAGCAGATCGCCGCCGACGTCGGTCTCGGCACCGGTGCGAATCTGCGGTTGCACTTCCAGCGCATCCTCGGCACCACGCCGAGCGAGTACCGGCGCACCTTCACCAAGGGCGAATAGCCCGCCCTCACGTGGCGAGATCCTTTTGAACCATGGCGATCACGCCGCTGTCGGGGGCGGATGTGGGGCGCGAACCTGATGGCGAACAGAAGGGACATCGCTCATGACTCGCATCGCTATCAACGGATTTGGCCGCATCGGACGCAATGTGCTGCGCGCGCTGCTCGAACGCGGCGACGACCTCGAGGTCGTCGCCGTCAACGACCTCACGGAGCCTGCCACTCTTGCGCGGCTGCTCGCTTTCGACACCACGGCCGGCCGGCTGGGTCGCCCGGTGACGGTCGACGGAAGCGCCCTCGTCGTCGACGGCCGTCGCATCGCGGTGCTTGCCGAGCGTGAACCGGAGCAGCTGCCGTGGGCCGAGCTCGGTGTCGACATCGTGCTCGAGGCGACCGGCCGCTTCACGTCGGCCAAGGCCGCCCGCGCCCACCTCGACGCGGGCGCGAAGAAGGTGCTCGTCACCGCGCCGTCGGACGGTGCTGATGTCACGCTCGCGTACGGGGTCAACACCGACGCGTACAACCCGGACCTGCACACGATCATCTCGAACGCCTCGTGCACAACCAACGCACTTGCGCCGCTGGCCTCGGTACTCGACGAGCTCGCCGGCATCGAGCACGGCTTCATGACGACGGTGCACGCCTACACGCAGGAGCAGAACCTGCAGGACGGTCCGCACCGCGACGCCCGCCGCGCCCGCGCCGCCGCTGTCAACATCGTGCCGACCACGACGGGCGCCGCCAAGGCGATCGGTCTCGTGCTGCCGAACCTTGACGGCAAGCTGTCGGGCGACTCGATCCGCGTGCCGGTTCCGGTGGGTTCGATCGTCGAGCTCAACACGACCGTTACGCGCGACGTGACGCGCGACGAGGTGCTGGCGGCGTACCGCGCCGCGGCACAGGGGTCGCTGGCCGGTGTACTCGAGTACTCGGACGACCCGCTCGTGTCAGCCGACATCACGGGCAATCCGGCCTCGTCGATCTTCGACTCGGCCCTCACCCGCGTCGACGGCCGCCACGTCAAGGTGGTCGCCTGGTACGACAACGAGTGGGGCTTCTCGAACCGCGTGATCGACACGGTCATGCTGCTCGCCGCTCGCTGAGCGGACGCCGGGGCGGTCCCCACCGCGGGAGACCGCCCACCGCCGCAACGGGCAAGCAGGGAACCGGAGTTGGCGGTGCTCTGCGTTCCCGCAGGTCATCAGGAACACGTGCGGTGTCAGCGGGTGGCAACGGCCAGGCCGACCGCATGGCGCTCCGGTGGCCGTATCCGTCTCCGCACCCCCTGGCCCGCCGGATCGCCATCGACTGCTGGAGTATCTACGCTTGTTTTGGGGGCGCAGGGCGCCCGTGCCTGGGCGCGCACCTAGCCGCTGGAGAGATCCATGTCCCAGAGCACGCACCGGCAGCACGGCCGTGGTCTCAGTGTTCTCGACGACCCGGCGCAGAATCGCGGCGTCGCCTATACCCGGGAGCAGCGCAAGGCGCTGGGTATCACCGGGCGGCTCCCCGCGGCTGTACTGAGCCTGGACGAGCAGGCCGAGCGGGCCCATCGGCAGTTGCAGGCACAGCCGGATGACCTGGCGAAGAATGTGTTCCTGGAGGAGCTGCACGACAGCGACGAGACGCTGTACTTCAAAGTTCTGATGGATCACCTCACGGAGTTGCTTCCGGTGGTCTACGACCCCACTGTCGGGGTGGCGATCGAGCGGTACAGCCACGAGTACCGCCGGCCGCGGGGACTGTTCCTGTCCATCGACGAACCGCAGCAGGTGGAGGAGGCGTTCACAGGGCTCGGGCTGGGCCCGGACGACGTCGACCTGATCGTGGTCACCGACGCCGAGGAGATCCTCGGGATAGGCGACTGGGGTGTGGGCGGCATTCAGATCTCGGTCGGCAAGCTGGCGGTCTACACGGCTGCCGCAGGGGTGGATCCGACCCGGGTGATCCCGGTCTCGCTCGACGTGGGAACGGACAACGAGACGCTGCTCAACGACCCGCTGTACCTCGGCAACCGGCACTCCCGGCGTCGCGGCGCCGAGTACGACGCCTTCATCCGCATCTACCTGGAGACCGCCTCCCGGCACTTCCCGCACGCGCTGCTGCACTTCGAGGACTTCGGGCCCGGTAACGCCCGCCGCATCCTGGAGACGTACAAGGGCCGCATGCGGATCTTCAACGACGACCTGCAGGGCACCGGAGCGATCACGATCGGCGCGGTCCTGTCGGCGCTGCGCATCACGGGCGTGCCGATGCGGGAGCAGCGGGTGGTGGTGTTCGGTGCCGGCACCGCGGGTGTCGGGATCGCCGACCAGCTGCGTGATGCGATGGTGCGCGACGGCGCGGCCCTCGATGAGGCCGTCGGCAGGATCTGGCTCATCGACAAGCAGGGCCTGCTCACCGACGACATGAGCGGACTGCGCGACTACCAGCAGCCCTACGCCCGGCGCGCCGCGGACGTGTCCGACTGGGCCAGTGACCCGCACGGCGCCCCTTCCCTGCTGGACACCGTGCGCAGGGCGCGCCCGACCATCCTCGTCGGCACCTCGACCGCGCACGGCGCGTTCACCCGTGAGGTCGTCGAGGCGATGGGCGAGGCGGCCGAGCGGCCGATCATCTTCCCGCTCTCCAACCCGACCGAGCGCATCGAGGCCATGCCCGCCGACATCATCGCCTGGTCCGGGGGGAAGGCGCTGGTAGCGACCGGCATCCCGGTGGAGCCCGTGGAGTACGGGGGTGTCACCCACACCATCGGCCAGGCCAACAACGCGCTTCTCTACCCCGGTCTGGGGCTGGGTGCCATCGTGTCCCGCGCCGAGCGGGTCACCGACGGCATGCTGCTCGCCGCCGCCGAGGCCGTCGCCCGGCAGGTGGACGTCAGCGAGCCCGGGGCGTCGCTGCTGCCCCCGGTGGCCGACCTGCGCGCCTCCTCGGCCGGTGTGGCCGTTGCCGTGGTCGAGGCGGCCCGGGCCGACGGGGTCGCCACCGCCGCCGTCGACGACCCTGTGCAGGCCGTGCAGGACGCGATGTGGCAGCCGGTCTACCACGAAGGCGGCGGCACGTCATGACCGCGCGCCGCCAGGAAGCCTCTGGCGCGCCCCCGCAGACTCCCCCTCGTATCCTCGACCTGCCGGTGGGGCTGACCGCGACGGGCTCCCGCCGTGAGACCGACTCCATGGGCGAGGTCGAGGTGCCGGCCGACCGCTACTGGGGCGCCCAGACCCAGCGGTCGTTGCTGCACTTCTCGATCGGCGACGACCGGATGCCGAAGTCCGTCTACCATGCGTACGGCTACGTCAAGAAGGCTGCGGCGCTGGTGAACGGCCGGGCGGGCAGGCTGCCCGGGTGGAAGGCCGACCTCATCGCCCGGGTCGCGGACGAGGTGACCGGCGGTCAGCTGGATGAGCACTTCCCGCTCTTCGTATGGCAGACCGGTTCCGGCACCCAGTCCAACATGAACACCAACGAGGTGATCAGCAACAGGGCCATCCAGCTCGTCGGCGGGGAGCTCGGTTCCAAGAGCCCGATCCACCCCAACGACGACGTCAACATGGGGCAGTCCTCCAACGACACCTTCCCCACAGCCATGCATATCGCCGCCGTTCTCGAGATCGAAGACCGTCTGATCGCGCAGGTGCGGCGACTGCGGGACGCCGTTGACGCAAAGGCCCGCGCCTGGCACGACGTCGTCAAGATCGGCCGGACCCACCTGGAGGACGCGGTCCCGCTGACGGTCGGCCAGGAATGGTCGGGATACACGCACCAGCTGGACGACGCGCTGGAGCGGGTCCGCGTCACGCTGCCCGGGCTGTACGAGCTGGCCGCGGGCGGCACCGCCGTCGGCACCGGGCTCAATGCCCCTGACGGCTTCGGTACGGACATCGCGGCGCAGATCGCCGAGCTGACCGGCCGGCCGTTTAGGACCGCGCCGAACAAGTTCGCCGCGCAGGGCGGACTGGACACCATGGTGGCGGCCTCGGCCGGTCTGCGGGCGCTGGCGGTACCGCTGATGAAGATCGCCAACGACATCCGGTGGCTGGCCTCCGGGCCGCGCTGCGGGTTCGGCGAACTCGTCCTCCCGGCGAACGAGCCGGGCAGCTCGATCATGCCCGGGAAGGTGAATCCGACACAGTGCGAGGCCATGGTGATGGTCTGCATCCAGGTCCTGGGGGACGACTCGGCCGTCGCTTTCGCCGGCACGCAGGGCAACTTCGAGCTGAATGCGATGCGCCCCGTCATCATCAACAATTTCCTGCACTCGGCGAGGATTCTCGGCGACGCCTGCGGCAAGCTCCGCGAGTTCTGCATCGAGGGGATCGACCTCGACCGGAACCGGATCGGTGAGTTCGTGGACCGCTCCCTCATGCTGGTCACTGCCCTGTCCCCGGTACTCGGCTACGACCGGGCCTCGGCCATCGCGCACAAGGCCGACCACGAGGGCACCACACTGCGCGAAGCCGCCCTCGCCAGCGGCTACATCACCGCGGACCAGTTCGACCGCATCGTGAAGCCGGAGCAGATGGTCTGACCGGTGCCGGGGGCACGTTCCTGCGTGCCCGGGCTTGGTCCCTGCGCGTACGTCCAGCGTGATCGCATGGTTGATCCAGGACGATGGCGTGGGCTGCGAGTGGACGCCGCCGAAGCAGACGCGGGCGAGGCGGGCCCGGTCCGTGCGGCAACGGTGGGTCTTGAGGTGTTCGCCGGCACCGGAGTCGGGCAAGGCGGTCGCGGTGACGGCCTACGGCGAGGACAACGCGACAAGCCGCCTTGCATAATCATGCGAATCAATACATACTCTTCCCATGTCTAAGGTTCTCACCTCCCTGCCCACCGGCGAGCGCGTCGGCATCGCTTTCTCGGGCGGCCTCGACACCTCCGTCGCGGTCGCGTGGATGCGCGACAAGGGTGCCGTCCCGTGCACCTACACCGCCGACATCGGCCAGTACGACGAGCCCGACATCGCCTCGGTGCCCGGCCGCGCGAAGGCCTACGGTGCCGAGGTCGCGCGCCTGGTCGACTGCCGGGAGGCGCTGGTCGAAGAGGGCCTGGCAGCGCTCGCCTGCGGCGCGTTCCACATCCGCTCGGGCGGCCGTGCCTACTTCAACACCACGCCGCTCGGCCGCGCCGTCACCGGCACCCTGCTGGTCCGGGCGATGCTCGAGGACGACGTACAGATCTGGGGCGACGGCTCGACGTTCAAGGGCAACGACATCGAGCGGTTCTACCGTTACGGCCTGCTCGCCAACCCCCACCTGCGCATCTACAAGCCGTGGCTCGACGCCGACTTCGTCTCCGAGCTGGGCGGCCGCAAGGAGATGTCGGAGTGGCTGGTCGCCCACGGCCTGCCGTACCGCGACAGCACCGAGAAGGCGTACTCGACCGACGCCAACATCTGGGGCGCCACCCACGAGGCCAAGACGCTGGAGCACCTCGACACCGGCGTGGAGACCGTGGAACCGATCATGGGCGTGCGGTTCTGGGATCCCTCGGTCGAGATCGCCGCCGAGGACGTGACGATCGGCTTCGACCAGGGCCGCCCGGTGACGATCAACGGCAAGGAGTTCGCCTCCCCGGTCGACCTGGTGATGGAGGCGAACGCGATCGGCGGCCGCCACGGCCTGGGCATGTCGGACCAGATCGAGAACCGGATCATCGAGGCGAAGAGCCGCGGCATCTACGAGGCACCCGGCATGGCGCTGCTGCACGCCGCGTACGAGCGCCTCGTCAACGCGATCCACAACGAGGACACCCTCGCCCACTACCACAACGAGGGACGGCGCCTCGGGCGGCTGATGTACGAGGGCCGCTGGCTGGACCCGCAGGCGCTGATGGTCCGCGAGTCACTGCAGCGCTGGGTCGGCTCGGCGGTCACCGGCGAGGTGACCCTGCGACTGCGGCGCGGTGAGGACTACTCGATCCTGAACACCACCGGCCCGGCATTCAGCTACCACCCGGACAAGCTTTCGATGGAGCGCACCGAGGACTCGGCGTTCGGCCCGGTGGACCGGATCGGCCAGCTCACCATGCGCAACCTCGACATCGCCGACTCGCGCGCCAAGCTCGAGCAGTACGCCGGCCTCGGCATCGTCGGCACGACCCACCCCGCGCTGATCGGCGCCGCCCAGGCGGCGACCGGCCTGATCGGCACCATGCCGGAGGGCGGCGCCGAGGCCATCGCCTCCCGCGGCGAGGTCTCCGGCGACGACGAGCTGCTGGACCGCGCCGCGATGGAGTTCGGCACCGACTGACCGGTGCGTCGGCCCGCTCCGAAGCCGAGCAGCAGGCACAGGATTGTCGCGGTGCCCGCGTACAGCAGGGACCGGATGAACTGCGGGTAGTACTCGGACAGCGCGTCCCAGTAGGTC
>NZ_JBEZKL010000089.1:0-30457 GCF_040704695.1 Streptomyces sp. NPDC048411 | reverse complement strand
CCGGGCGGGCGGGGGGGCCCCCCCGCACCCCCGGGCGCGCGCTGCGGTGAGCCGGGCGCCGGGCCAGCCCGCGACGTCGTCCAGGCGGGCCGAGGCCCAGCCGTAGCGCAGATGGCGGGGCGACTTGTGCCCGACCATCGCGTCGAGGGTGTTGACGGCGCGGAAGGCGACGAGTCCGGGCACGCCACCCAGCGCGCCCCACACGAGGGCACCCACCACCGCGTCCGAGGTGTTCTCGGCCACGGACTCCACGACGGCGCGCGCGATCTGCGGCCCGTCGAGGGAGTGCGGGTCGCGCCCGCACAGATAGGGGAGGCGCTCCCGGGCCAGCTCGATGTCACCGGCGGCGAGCGCGCCGCCGATGGCGCGCGCCTCGCGACCCAACGAGGTGCCGCCGACGACGGACCAGGTGGCGGCCGCGGTCAGGGCGACGGAGGCGGCGGGATGACGGCGTACGGCACGGGCGGCCAGCGCGGCTCCACCCGCAGCGCCTCCGGCGCAGACCAGGGTGTGCAGGGCGCCCCACCCGCGGTGGTCGCGCCACAGACGCCGTTCGACGCCCGCCGCGGCCCGCCCGAAGGCGGCAACCGGATGCCCCCGGCGGGGATCACCGAGCAGCAGGTCGCCGATCAGGCCGGCGGCGGCGCCGTACGCGAAGATGCGGTCGGCTCGCACGGCTCAGCCGGCCGTGCTGCCTCGAAGGACCTCGGTACAGCCGGCTCCTGGTGAGAGCGGCACAGAAACGGCGGACGCACGGCAGCCGGGCATGGCGATATGTCCTCACTCAGGGTCCGCGCCCTGGTTCGACGTGACCGGCGGCGAGAGTCTCCTGGCTCCCGGATCCGCAGTTCCCCCGGCCTTCCAGCCCGCATGCGCGGGCCGTGACTTCCGGTGTGGGGGACTGCTCCCCGGTGACAGTGGCGGGACCGCGCCGGATTCACACCGGCTTCCTCTGCTGTCGCCGTAAATGGCTCCGGCAGTCCACCACGCTCCGCGAACGCCCGTCAACCTGGCGTTGACCTGCGGCGGTGCAGTGTGCGCAGACGCACATCGGGCCGGAGACACGCGAGGTGTGTCCGGCCCGACGGGGGAGTGCGGGAAGGGGCTCAGGCGACGATCAGATAGATCCCGTACGCGACCGAGGCCGCGCAGAGCCCGAAGCAGAGGTACGCGCCCGCGCGGGCGAGCACCAGGGAGCCTCCGGTGGAGCCGCCCTGCGCGGCCGGTTCCGGCTGCTTGGAGAGGCCGACGATGCCCAGGGTGAAGAGGCCTACCAGCGCGACGGTGACGACGAGCGAGACGCCGAAGACGGTGCCGAGAGCTGCCCAGTCGATGTTCATGGTGATCTGTCCTTACACCGTGGCGGGCCGCGCCGGATCAGCGGCGACGGTTCCGGGCTGGGCCGGGATGGTGGTCTTGAGGTCCGTGGTCGTGTCCACTGCCGTGGCGACCGCGGCCGCCCCGGCGGGCGGCGGCGGGGTGACGGCCGCGATGGCGGTGGTGATGACACCCGCCGGTTCGGCGACCTCACCGGTGGGCGCGACATCGTCGTGCCCGACCGGCTTGCGCCGGGACAGCAGCCAGATCGCTCCGGAGCCCGCGACGAGCAGGACGGCGACGGCGATGACACCCCAGGTGCCCTGCTTGGTGAGGAACTCCGCGCCCGCGCCGACCAGACCCGCGGCCGGCAGGGTCAGACCCCAGGCGACGAACATCCGGGTCGCGGTGGACCAGCGGACCACACCGCCCTGGCGACCCAGACCCGCACCCATCACGGCGCCGGAGCAGGACTGGGTGGTGGAGAGGGAGAAGCCGAGGTGCGAGGAGGCCAGGATGACCGTGGCCGCGCTGGTCTGGGCGGCGAAGCCCTGCGGCGGCTTGAGCTCGGTGAGGCCGCTGCCCATCGTGCGGATGATGCGCCAGCCGCCCAGGTAGGTGCCGAGTGCGATGGCCAGACCGGCGGAGACGATGACCCAGACCGGCGGGTTCGAGCCGGGGGACAGGACGCCCCCGGTGACCAGGGCCAGGGTGATGACGCCCATGGTCTTCTGCGCGTCGTTGGTGCCGTGGGCGAGCGAGACCAGTCCGGCCGAGGCGATCTGGCCGGCCCGGTAGCCCTTGGCAGTGGCCTTCTCCTGGGCCTCGTTACGGTTCCCGCCGCCGATCCGGTACGTCAGCCTGGTCGCCAGCAGCGCGGCGACACCCGCGACGACCGGGGCGGCGACCGCGGGAAGCAGCACCTTGGTGACGACGGTTCCGCCGTTGACCGAGGACCAGCCCGCCGACATCACCGCTGCGCCGATCAGGCCGCCGAAGAGTGCGTGGGACGAGCTGGACGGCAGGCCGACCAGCCAGGTGAGCAGATTCCACAGAATGGCGCCGACGAGGGCCGCGAAGATGACTTCTGTCCGCAGTCCGTCCTCGTTGATGATCCCGCCGGAGATCGTTTTGGCGACCTCCACGGACAGGAAGGCGCCGACGAGGTTGAGAGCGGCGGACATGGCCACCGCTGTCTTGGGTTTGAGGGCACCGGTCGAGATGGTGGTCGCCATCGCGTTCGCGGTGTCATGGAAACCGTTCGTGAAATCGAACACTAGAGCTGTCACGATCACAATCGCGAGGAGCAGCGTGATGTGTTCCATTTACCCAGGCAATCGTTCGACGTCATTGGCACGTGGAACGTAGGCAACCTGGGTGAACGGAAGGTGAACTGAGCGGGGCCTCGTGGTGACTCCAAACGGAGTTGAGTCACTCCTTTTGTCGGGGCACCGACAGCCGGTGGGGGGCGCAGTGCCTGTCGTGGCCGGATTTCGCCCCTAACGCCTCGCTTCGCGCCCTGTGAATCGAGGCCCGGAAACCTCCGAAAAGAGATGTGGGTCACCCGACGCCTCCTACCGTGCCGACCTCGCTGACAGGATTCCCCCATGACTGAGCATCACAAGGGCGCACGCAGCGGACATAACGGGCACAACGGGCACGGTGCGAATGGCGCACGCGACGCGATCGAGCGGGCCTGGAACGGTGTCGTCGCCACTGCCCGCAGGACCGCTGCGGAGGGCCTGGTGGTCGGCACCTCGGGCAATGTGTCGGCGCGGGTCGGCGACCTCGTCCTGGTCACCCCGAGCGGTGTGCCGTACGACCGGCTGGGTCCCGGCGACACCGTGGCCGTCGACCTCCACGGCAACCAGGTGCTCGGCGCCCTCGCCCCGACCAGCGAACTCCCGCTCCACCTGGCGGTCTACCGCAACACCGACGCCGCCGCCGTCGTGCACACCCACGCCGTGCACGCCACGGCCGTCTCCACCCTCGTCCCCGAGGTCCCGCTGGTGCACTACGCCGCCGCCATGCTCGGCGGCCCCGTCCGCACCGCGGCCTACGCGCGCTACGGGACACAGGAGCTGGCCGAGCACATGCTGGCCGCCCTGCGCGACCGCACGGGCTGTCTGCTCCGCAACCACGGAACCGTCACCTACGGATCCACCCTCGACCAGGCCTACGACCGCACCGCCCAGCTGGAATGGATGTGCAGGCTCTGGCTCACCGCGAGCTCCGTACCCGGCCACACCCCGTCCCTGCTCTCCCTCGCTCAGCTGCGCGACGTGCAGGACGCCCTGAAGGGGTACGGACAACCCGGCTGACCTGGAGCCCCGGCGAGCCATCGGACGGCCCCTGTCCACTGGCAGGGCGCGGCACACCCCCCGACACTGAAGCAGTGCGCCCGGCAACAGCGGCGGCAGCAGCCGTCACCACCATCCTCGGCGTCGGCGCGGCAGCGGTCGTGGCCGGCCGGTACGCCAGCGGCGCCGCCCTGAGGGTGCCGTCCGGACGTCCGCTCCCCGCCGACCGGAAGCTCACCGTGCACGCCACGGCGGCCGGGCAGGTCACACTGACCCGCTCCTTCGCCGCGCTCCGGCCCGGTATGTACGGACTGGTGGGTGACGGCGTCCAGGCCGTCGTCGGCCCGGTGGTCGAGCAGGCGCCGCACGCCCCCGACGCCGTCGTACGCAGACTGGAACGCGTCAACGACGGCAGCCTGGAACCCGGCGCCCAGGTCCGGATCACCCCCGCGCTGTACAGCGGCGACCCCGGCACGGCCCTCGGCCTCGACCACGAGGACGTCGAGATCCCCGGTGAGCTCGGCATCCTGCCCGCCTGGTTCGTGCCCGGCCCCCGGGACACCTGGGTCATCACCGTGCACGGCCTCGGCACCACCCGCGAACACCCCATGAACATCATGGAGTTCCTGCACGGGCTGCGGCTGCCGGTCCTCGGCCTGGCCTACCGCGGCGACCCCGGAGCCCCGCGTTCCCCGGACGGACTCGCCCACCTCGGTGAGTCCGAATGGCGCGACCTGGACGCGGCCGTCCGCTTCGCCGTGCGGTACGGTGCCGAGAAGGTCGTCCTGCACGGCTGGTCCACCGGCGCCTCCATGGCCCTGCACGCGGCCGTCAACTCTGCGCTCCGCACGCGGATCTGCGGCCTCGTCCTGGACTCCCCGGTGCTCGACTGGGCCACCACCCTGCGCGCCCTGGCCACCGCCCGCGGCGTCCCGTCCCCGCTGCTGCCGCTCGCGCTGCGCGCCGCGCAGGGCCAGACCGGTCTGCGTGGCTCCCGGCTCCTCGACGCCTCCCTCCCGCAGGCCCTGCACGCCCCGACGCTGATCTTCCACGGCCCCGCCGACACCCTGGCCCCCTGGCAGCCGAGCCGGGAGCTTGCCGAGCGCCGTCCCGACCTGGTCGCCCTGCATCCCGTACCGCAGGCTCCGCATGCGGCGATGTGGAATGCCGATCCGGCCCGCTACGAAGAGGCTCTGCGGCGCTTCCTCACGCCGCTGATGTGAGCTGATGGGAGGGATCGGCCGGTTGGTGCCGTCCGGGCCCGCAGCCCCCTTCCGCCGCGAATCCGGGTTCCGTTTGGGCTTTCGGGCCGTCAGGGGCAAGACTGCTCCCCGTGACGTCCCGTACCCCGCGCGACTCCAGGCTGCGACTTGTCCGCCCGCGACCCCTTGCCACCGCCCGCAAGGCCGTGACCACCCGGCGCACCAGGCCGGTTCCCCGCCCGCCCGAGGGCACCCCGCCCCGTGCCGAACTGGCCCGCCAGGCCAGGGCCGCGCTCGCCGACGCCGTACGGATCGCCCGCTGGGCCGCCGACGGCGCGAGCCCCGGCACGGCCCCGCTCGCCGCCCACGCTCTCGAACGGGCTGCGACCGCACTGGAATTGTCCCCGGCGCAGGTCCGCTCCGGCTGGGACCGGGCCCGCCTGGCCGGCCTCGTCGAACTCCACGGCGAGACCGCGCGCCCCGGCTGGCGGCTGCGCGCCTGGGACCGCGACGACTCCGCCGTGCTCCGTGGCTGGGTGGCGCTCTTCGACGCCTGGTCGCTCGTCCACCCGGCGCCCGAGGACATCGAGTCCACCGCGGTCGCCGAAGCCGTCGAGGCCGTACCGCAGGTGCTCTCCCTCCTACAGCTCTCGGCGGGCCCGGTCACCGTGCCCGCCCTCCTCGACCTCCTCGGCCAGCGCGTCGCCGAACTCCACGAGGAGCGCTGCGAGGTGCCGTACGGACCCGAGGCGCCGGCCGAGTCGGCGGGAGCCGCTCTCACCGCGCACCCCGCCGCCCTGGTCGCGCTGCTCCTCGACTGGGCACTGGAGGGACTGGCCGCCGTCGGCGCACTCACGCTCGGCGCCGGTCATGCCACCCTCACCCCGCTCGGCAACTGGGCGGTCTGGGTCAAGCTGGAACAGATCTGCGTCGCCGCCCAGAGCCCGGCCGGGAACATCGAGCAGTCCGCCGCCGACATGCTGCTCGGCTGTGCCCGGCTCACCCCCGGACCGGCTCGCGCCGAATACCGCGCATGGCTGGCCGCCCGTCCCGTCGGCAGCGCCGTCGCCGAACTGCTCGCCGTTGCCCGCGGCGAGGACGCGCTGCTGCGCGGACTCGCCTTCGAGGCACTCCGGGTCGTCGGAGCCCCCGCCGAGCCGGTGGTGCGCTCCGTCGTCGCCGACCCACCGCTGCGCCCGTACGCGCTGCTCTGGCTGGCCGAGTACGACGGAGCCGACCCGGAGGACGCCCAGGAGCTCCTCAGCCGCGAGGAAGCCACCTGGCTCTGGGTCGACACCGCGGCGGCCGTCGCCGACCACGGCGAGACGGCGCTGCTGGTCCGTCATCTCGACTCCGCCGTCCAGGGCACGGTCCCGGCGCTGCTGGACGAGGTCCGGGCCGTCGGCCACCCGCGCACCGTTCAGGTGCTGGTGGCGCTGGCCGCCGCGCATCCGGACCCCGCGCTGGCCAAGGCCGTCCGCCGGGCCGCCTTCCAGGTGCACACCGGCGGCGCGTAGGACGTGTGCCGAAAAGTCCCGCCCACCAGGCGGCGTCCGGCACGCACGAGGAATCAGGGGGGAGCGCCCGGGGGCGCGGACGCGGTCAGTCCGCGGACCCCGGGGCGTACGTCCCGAAGCTCCACACATTGCCCTCCGCGTCACGCGCCGTGTAGTCGCGCGACCCGTAGTCCTGATCCGTGGGCGGCATCAGGATCTCCACCCCGTACTCCACGGCCCGCGCATGGTGCGCATCGACCTCGTCCACCACGACGTACACCCCGCTCGGTCCCGCATCCGTCATCGCCTTGGCGAAGATCCCCCCGCGCCCTTTGGAGCCCAGCATCACCCTGCCGTTGCCCCAGGACAGCTCCGCGTGCAGCACCGTGCCGTTCTCACCCTCGTACACCGCTTCCTCGGTGAACCCCAGCCCCTCCGTCAGCGTCCTGATCGCGGCCTTCGCGTCGCTGTACAGAATCGTCGGATAGATCGTCGGAACCCCGGCCGGTGCGCCCGCCATGGCGCTCACCTCTCTTCACTCTCCATTGTGATATCCGTCTCAGTATTCCGCCCGTCACCGGCAGCGGCGGACCGGCCGCGCAGGCGGCTCACCGGAAGGTGTTGCAGTGGGCCACGTCGCCGCTGCGGAAACCGATGGTGAACCACTGCTGTCGCTGCGCCGCCGAGCCGTGCGTCCAGGACTGAGGCGTGACCCTGCCCTGGAACTTCCCCTGGATCCGGTCGTCGCCCACCACGGCGGCGGCCGCGTCGAGTCCGTCCCGGATGTCCGCCTGCGTCAGGGAGGTGATCAGCGGCCGCCCGGTCGACTTGTCCGGTGTGGTCGTTGCGCGGTGCGCCCCAGATCGGCGTCGTCGAGCTGCATGGGGTCACCACTCTCCGGTCCGGCCACGGCCGCCTCACCGCACTGTGCCGAGTATCGGATAGTTCACTCCGTTATGCCTGCTCTGGTTACCGGATGGAGTCAGGGTGGCGGCGCCGGAGGACGTGCCGGGCGAGTGATCGGCAAATGCCGTAGGAGCATGCGGAAAAGCAGTTGCACACCGCCAGTAGAATGGCCCCTATGGCAATTCTCCTTGTGCATGAGTAGCGGCGTCGAGTCGAGACTCTGAAGTCGTCCCGTCCGCCGTCCAATCCGCCCTGGAGTTTTTCCGTGATCACCGCTTCCGGTATCGAGCTGCGTGCCGGCGCCCGCATCCTCATCGAGTCCGCCAACTTCCGTATCGCCAAGGGTGACCGCATCGGCCTCGTCGGCCGCAACGGAGCGGGCAAGACCACTCTCACCAAGTGCCTCGCCGGCGAGGGCGCACCGGCCGGGGGCACCATCACCCGCTCCGGTGAGGTCGGCTACCTCCCGCAGGACCCGCGCACCGGTGATCTCGACGTCCTCGCCCGCGACCGCATCCTGTCCGCCCGTGGTCTCGACGAGATCCTGCGCAAGATGCGTGAGAACGAGGACCGGATGGCGAACGGCAAGGGCGCCACCCGCGAGAAGGCGATGAAGAAGTACGAGCGGCTGGAGACGGAGTTCCTCACCAAGGGCGGTTACGCCGCCGAGGCCGAGGCCGCCACCATCGCCGCCGCGCTCAGCCTGCCCGACCGGGTGCTCGGACAGCCGCTCCACACGCTCTCCGGCGGTCAGCGCCGCCGCGTCGAGCTGGCCCGCATCCTGTTCTCGGACGCCGACACCCTGCTCCTCGACGAGCCGACGAACCACCTCGACGCCGACTCCATCGTCTGGCTGCGCGACTACCTGAAGAACTACCGCGGGGGCTTCGTCGTGATCTCCCACGATGTCGACCTCGTCGAGACGGTCGTCAACAAGGTCTTCTACCTCGACGCCAACCGCTCGCAGATCGACATCTACAACATGGGCTGGAAGCTCTACCAGCAGCAGCGCGAGGCCGACGAGAAGCGCCGCAAGCGTGAGCGCCAGAACGCCGAGAAGAAGGCGGCCGCGCTCAACTCGCAGGCCGACAAGATGCGCGCCAAGGCGACCAAGACCGTCGCCGCGCAGAACATGGCCAAGCGCGCCGAGCGGCTGCTCTCCGGCCTGGAAGCGGTCCGGGTCTCCGACAAGGTCGCCAAGCTGCGCTTCCCCGAGCCCTCGCCGTGCGGCAAGACCCCTCTGATGGCGGAGGGACTGTCCAAGTCCTACGGTTCGCTCGAAATCTTCACCGACGTGGACCTCGCCATCGACAAGGGCTCCCGCGTCGTCATCCTCGGCCTCAACGGTGCGGGCAAGACCACCCTGCTCCGACTCCTCGGCGGTGCCGAGAAGCCCGACACCGGCCAGGTCATCGAGGGCCACGGGCTCAAGCTCGGCTACTACGCCCAGGAGCACGAGACCCTCGACCCGGAGCGCACGGTCCTGGAGAACATGCGCTCCGCCGCCCCGGATCTCGACCTCGTCGAGGTCCGCAAGACGCTGGGCTCGTTCCTCTTCTCCGGCGACGACGTCGACAAGCCGGCCGGCGTGCTCTCCGGTGGTGAGAAGACCCGTCTGGCGCTCGCGACCCTGGTGGTCTCCTCCGCCAATGTGCTGCTCCTCGACGAGCCGACGAACAACCTCGACCCGGCCAGCCGCGAGGAGATCCTCGGCGCGCTGCGCACGTACAAGGGCGCGGTCGTCCTCGTCACGCACGACGAGGGCGCGGTCGAGGCGCTCCAGCCGGAGCGGATCATCCTGCTGCCGGACGGCGTCGAGGACCTGTGGGGTGCGGACTACCGGGACCTGGTCGCCCTGGCCTGATTCCCGCGGCCCGGGTGGTTTCCCTGCCCGCTGCCGGCTGATCCACTCCGACTGGATCATTCGGCCTACGCGTGATCCATCATCTGCGTGAGGACCTCTCGTACCTCGGCGCGGCGCCCGGCAGATACCTGCCGGGCGCACCCATGTGGGGCCGATTCCGCTCATACGGCCCTGACCTGGCTCTTCGTCTCAACTCCGCGCCGGACTGCCCTCGAAGCCCGGCAGAATGCGAGATTCCGCTCGTGAAGACGCATTCCTGGGGTGCGAAACCGGTTGTACGGACCTTGCCGAATGGGTGGCCAGGAAGCCCGCGAGGGGTGATCATGAGAATCCAGAGCGCACTTCCCCTGAGGAGGCACGGGTGGCCGAGACTCTGAAGAAGGGCAGCCGGGTGACCGGCACCGCGCGCGACAAGCTCGCGGCAGACCTGAAGAAGAAGTACGACTCCGGTGCGAGCATCCGGGCGTTGGCCGAAGAGACCGGCCGCTCCTACGGATTCGTCCACCGGATGCTCAGCGAGTCCGGAGTCACGCTGCGGGGACGCGGCGGAGCGACACGGGGCAAGAAGGCTGCCACGGCCTGACGGCTCAGGCCGTGTCGGGACACGTCGCAGGACGGACATGCCCCGAGGGCTCACCGGTTTCGGGCGGTGGCCACCCGGTCGACCATATGGCCGACCGGGTGGTTACTGTTCAGTCACTTAGCTCGACATGCTGACTGCACCCGACCCGGAGGCGCCCCATGACCTCGTTCGACTCTGTGCTCGACCAGGACGGCGTACGACTCACCGTCGATGACGCGGTTGCCACGGTGACCCTCACCAATCCGGCCAAGCGCAACGCTCAGTCCCCCGCTCTGTGGCGGGCGTTGACAGAGGCCGGACGGGCGCTGCCCGGCAGCGTGCGGGTCGTCGTGCTCCGTGGTGAGGGCAAGTCCTTCTCCGCGGGGCTCGACCGGCAGGCGTTCAGCCCCGAGGGGTTCGACGGCGAGCCGTCCTTCCTCGACCTGGCGCGCGGCAAGGAGTCCGAACTCGACGCGACCATCGCCGAGTACCAGGAGGCGTTCACCTGGTGGCGCCGCAACGACATCGTGTCGGTTGCGGCGGTTCAGGGGCATGCGATCGGCGCCGGCTTCCAACTCGCCCTCGCCTGCGATCTGCGGATCGTCGCCGAGGACGTGCAGTTCGCCATGCGTGAGACCAGTCTCGGTCTGGTCCCCGACCTCACCGGCACGCACCCCTTGGTGCACCTGGTCGGATATGCCCGCGCGCTCGAAATCTGCGCCACCGGCCGCTTCGTCCACGCGGAGGAGGCCGAGCGCACCGGTCTCGCCAACCTCGTGGTCCCCGCCGACGAGCTCGACGCGGCGACCCGTGAACTGTCCGCGGCGCTGCTGGCGGCCCCGCGTGACGCCGTCGTCGAGACCAAGGCGCTGCTGAGCGGCGCGGTCTCGCGCACGTACGAGGACCAGCGCACCGCCGAGCGTGCGGCCCAGGGCCGCCGTCTCCGCGACCTCGCGGGTCTCACGGACTGACGGCCTCCCCCGCGACAGGGAGTGGGCTCGCGACGCCCTGCGACTCCGTCCTCCGCCTTGCCGTCGAAGCCGCACGACGCCGCTCGCTGACCCACTCCCCATCGCGGGGGAGGCCGTGAGGTCATGGCACCGGGCGTCCCCCAGCGGGAGCCGCCCGGTCACTCCGTGTGCGCCGCGGTGCCGATGGCCGGGCCGCTCCGCGGTGGCGGCGATTCAGGGGCACTTCGTCCGCCCCATGGCCGTGGCGATTCCGGTGGCTCCGCGTCCACCACCGCGGCGGCCGGTCGGTTCATCCCGCGTCCACCACCGAGGTGACCAGCACAGTCACCGGTGGATGTCCGTCCACGGCGTCCGCCACCGCCGTTCGGACCGCCCGCGCCACATCGAGCGCCCGGTGGTTCGCGTCCGTCGCCAGCTCGACCCGCACATGGTCCGCGGCCGTGTGCACCGCGCTGCCCAGCACACGGGTCAGCGTCGCGACACCGGGGACCGCGGCCGCCGCCGTCCCCGCCGTGCCCTCCGGCTCCGCCCCGCGCACCGCGGCAGGCTTTGGGGCCGTCCGGTCGGGGACCGTGTCCAGCAGCTCCGTCACCTGTAGATCCACCTCGCCGACCACCAGGCCGAGCCGTTGCACGGCCGCCGTCAGCAGGACCGAGCGCAGGGCGGCCGCGGCGGCGGGCAGCGGCCGGTCGGCCGTCGCCGACATCGTCGCCTCGATCCGCAGCGGCCCGGGCGGCAGCGCGCTCGGCGGCGACGGCAGCGCCGGGTCCGGGGCCGCGTCCGGGTCCGCCACGGTGATCCGTACGTGGCCGAGCACCGGGCCGGTTTCCGATGCGCCGACCGAGCGCCGCAGCACCGAGATCACGGCCCGCTCCGCGATCCACGCACCGTCCGCCGGACCACCCAGGGGGAGCAGTCTGCCCAGGCCGAGCCTCTGCCGTACCGCCGCCGTCCACCCGTCGGCCCTGTGCGGGCTGTCAGCCGTCGTCATTGCCCCAGCCTGCCGCATCCACGGCGCGAGACGGGGCAAGCGCACTTAGTGTGGGCAACGAAGTCCAACCCTGCCCCGAAGGGAAGAGTGGCGATGACCGACACCCCGCAGCGGAACCGGCCCGAGAACCCCGACAGCGCGACGGGGGACGACGCCAGGAAGAGTCCGCTGACCAAGCGCGGCGGAGGAGATCCCGCTACCCGCGGCCGTACCACCATCGCGGACGGTGTGGTCGAGAAGATCGCCGGTATGGCGGCGCGCGACGTGGTCGGTGTCCACGCGATGGGCAGCGGACTGTCCCGTACCTTCGGCGCGGTGCGCGACCGGGTCCCCGGCGGCGGCAAATCGGTCACCCGCGGCGTCAAGGCGGAGGTCGGCGAGTCGCAGACCGCCCTCGACCTGGAGGTCGTCGTCGACTACGGAGTGTCGATCGCCGATGTCGCCCGTGACGTACGGGAGAACGTCATCGCGGCGGTCGAGCGGATGACGGGCCTCGAGGTCGTCGAGGTCAATATCGCGGTCAGCGATGTGAAGCTGCCCGATGAGGAGGAAGAGGACCGTTCCGAGCCACGTCTCCAGTAGGCCTCCCACCCGAGGCAGTTGAGGAGCGCACGATGAGCATGGCTGTGGTCGGCATGGTGGCCGGCATGGCGCTCGCATTCGCCGGGTACTTCGGCGGATTCGGGGCCTTTCTGCTTGTCGCCGCATTGGGCGCGATCGGCTACGTCGCCGGTCGCTTCCTGGACGGCGATCTGGAACCCGGCGACTTCTTCCGGAGTCGCGAGCGCGGCGACCGACGGCGGTGATGGCGGTGTCGGGGGTGCTCGGCCGGGTCCCTGCCTCGGAACGGGGCGAGACCCGGATCGCCGACCGGGTCGTCGCGAAGATCGTCGCACAGGCGGCGAAGGAGGCTGTCGTCGAGCCGCCGCGGGAGGGTGCCTCGCCGCGCGCCACGGTCACGGTGCACCGTGACACAGCCCGGGTACGGGTCAGTCTGGAGCTCGGATACCCCACCGACATCGGCCGCCAGTGCGGTGCTGTGCGTCGGCACGTCATCGAACGGGTAAAGGCGTTGGCGGGGATGGAGGTGCCCGAAGTGGCCGTACAGGTCGAGCGTCTGCACCCCGCGGGAGCGAGCGCCGCGACACAGGGGAGGATCCGATGACCGAGCCCCAGGAGCCGGAGAACAGCACGCGGCGCCCGCCCACCGGCGACCCCGTGGAACGCGGAGGCGGACTGGCTCTCGACCAGTCCGCCTCCGCCGCGGCGTACGACCCGGCGCCGGTGAAGGAGCACAGCGGCGGCAGCGCCGGCCGCTTCTGGTCCGCGCGCCGCATCCCGGCCGGGCTCCTCGCGCTGGTGATCCTCGGCGGATCCGGCCTGCTGCTGTACGACGTGGCGGCGGTACGGGCCCATCACCCGGCCATGCACTGGCGCCGCGCCCTCGCCGACGAACTGGCGGAGCGGCCGTTGGACAATGTGTGGGCGGTGACCGGTGCCGCGCTCGCGATGGCGATCGGTGTGTGGCTGATCGTGCTCGCTGCCACGCCCGGTCTGCGCGACGTGCTGCCGATGCGCCGCGACCGTCCGGGGGTACGGGCCGGGCTCGACCGGACCGCCGCCGCCCTGGTCCTGCGCGACCGGGCCGTGGAGGTGTCCGGTGTGCAGTCGGTGCGGGTCCGGATGGGGCGCGCCAAGGTCGCGGTCCGTGCCGTGTCGCACTTCCGCGAACTCGACGACGTGCGGGCCGACCTGGACACCGTGCTGGGCGCGGGGATCGAGGAACTGGGCCTGGCGAAGCCGCCGAGCCTGTCCGTGTATGTCCGCCGTCCGGCGAAGAAGGGGTGACCGCGGTGCTCAGGACCGTCAACCGGGTACTGCTCGCACTGGCCGGGCTGGTGCTGATCTGCGGCGGCGGCGCGGTGCTCGCCGCCGGGCTCGGCCTTTCCGTGCCGTCCTGGTGGCCGTGGCACGGCAGGACCGATGTGCTGCTCAGCAGGGCCGACCGGGACCGCTGGCGTGCGGACGGCTGGTGGTGGCCGACCGTCCTCGTGGTCCTCGCGATCCTCGTCGTCCTCGCGTTGTGGTGGTTCCTCGCCCAGCTCCGCCGCGCCCGCCTCGCCGAGGTGCTGGTCGACAGCGGCGACGGCGAGGGGGCGCTGCTGCGCGGCCGGGCCCTGGAGGGCGTGCTCGCCGCGGAGGCGGGGACGCTGGACGGGGTGGCCCGCGCCCAGGTGATGCTGGTCGGCCGGCGCAGCACGCCGCAGGCGCGGATCCGGCTGCTGATGGAACCGCACGCGGCACCCGGCGAGGCTCTCGGCCGCCTCACGGACGAGGCCCTGGCTCACGCGAGGGACTCGGCGGGCCTGGCGGAACTGCCGGCGGAAGTGCGGCTTAGGGCCGTCAAGCACCGTGCGGAGCGGGTGAGTTGAGGGCGGGGACGTACGGCAGCGGCAGAATCGAGCCTGACGAGGGGGCCCTCCCCTGCACTCCTGGCACGGGGAGGCCGAGGACAAGAACGGCCGCCGTACGGCCCCTGTACCTCCGGTCCCGCTTACGGCCCCCCGCGATAAGGAGTGGGCTCCCGACGCCCTGCGACTGCTCCCCCAAGCTCTCGGCTTCGCTCGAGCAGGGAGGGGTCCCCTTCGGCGTTGTCGTCAGTCACCGACTCCCCCATAGCCCGAAAGGCATGGGGGGACCCCCTTCGCGTCGACTCCGTCCTCCGCCTTGCCATCGAAGCCGCATGACGCCGCTCGCCGATCCACTCCCTGTCGCGGGGGAGGCCGTTAGAACCCGTGCCGCGACCCGCCGTCCACCGGCACCATGATCCCCGTCAGATACGACGCCGCGGGCGACAGCAGGAACGCCGCCGTCCGCCCGAACTCCTCCGGCGTACCGTACCGGCGCAACGGAATCCGCGCCTCGGCCGCCGTACGCGAAGCCTCCGCATCGCCGGACAGCGCGTCCAGCTCCCGCACCCGGTTCGTGTCGATCCGGGACGGCAGCACGCCCACCACACGGATGCCCCGTGGGCCGAGCTCGTCGGCCAGGGACTTGGCGAACCCGGCAAGGCCCGGACGCAGACCGTTCGAAATGGTCAGCCCGGCGATCGGCTCGTGGACCGAGCCGGAGAGCACGAAGCCGATGACCCCGCCCTCGCCGAGCGCCGCGGCCGCCGTGCGCGCCAGCCGTACCGCGCCCAGGAACACCGAGTCGAACGCCGACTGCCACTGCTCGTCCGTGTTGTCGGCGACGAAACCGGGTGCAGGCCCGCCGACGCTGATCAGGATGCCGTCGAGCCGCCCGAACCGCTCATGGGCGGCGTCCACCAGACGCTGCGCCGCGCCGGGCTCCCCGTTGTCGGCGGCCACGCCGACCACGTCCGGTCCCAGTTCGGCGGCGGCCGCCTCGGCCCGCTTCCCGTCCCGACCGGAGATGATCACCTTCGCGCCGTCCGCCGCCAGCTCCCGCGCGGTGGCATGGCCAAGCCCCCGGGTCGCGCCGGTCACGATGTACACACGGTCCTTCAGCCCAAGATCCATGGGCCCTATCCTGCCGCGTCGGCTTCCAGCATGTCGCACCCGGCCAGGGCAACGGCGGTGCCCACCAGCCCGATGTGGCTGAACGCCTGCGGGAAGTTGCCCAGTTGCCGCCGTGCCACGGTGTCGTACTCCTCGGCGAGCAGCCCGACATCGTTGCGCAGCGCGAGGAGCCGCTCGAAGAGTTCCGTGGCTTCCTCGGCGCGCCCGGTCAGGCGCAACGCGTCCGCCAGCCAGAACGAGCACGCCAGGAACGCCCCTTCGCCGCCCGGCAGCCCGTCGATCGAGCCGCCTTCCGTGCTGTAGCGGCGGACCAGCCCGTCGCTGCCCAGCTCGGCCCGGACCGCGTCGACCGTTCCGACGATCCGCGGATCGTCCGGCGGCAGGAAGCCGGTCCGGGCGATCAGCAGCGTCGCGGCGTCCAGCTCCCGGGAGCCGTACGACTGCGTGAAGGTGTTCCGCACCGGGTCGTACCCCTTCTCGCACACCTCCCGGTGCACGGCGTCCCGCATCGCCCGCCACCGGTCGGCGTCCCCGGCCAGCGACGGGTTGGCCTCCAGGGTGCGCACCGCGCGGTCGGCGGCGACCCAGGCCATCACCTTCGAGTGCACGAAGTGGCGGCGCTGGCCGCGGATCTCCCACAGCCCCTCGTCCGGCTCGCGCCAGGTGGACTCCAGGAAGCCGAGCAGGCTGAGCTGCAAGCTCCAGGCGTGCGGTTGGTCGGCCATGCCCGCCTCACGCGCCAGTCGGAGCGAGTCGATGACCTCTCCGTACACATCGAGCTGCCGCTGCCGGACCGCCGCGTTGCCGATCCGGACCGGGCTGGAGTTCCCGTATCCGGGCAGCCACGGCAGCTCCGCCTCGGGCAGCCGTCGTTCGCCCGACAGGCCGTACATGATCTGCAGGTCGGCCGGGTCCCCGGCGACGGCGCGCAGCAGCCAGTCCCGCCAGGCGGCGGCCTCCTCCACATAGCCGGCCGAGATCAGCGCGTTGAGCGCCAGGGTGGAGTCCCGCAGCCAGCAGAAGCGGTAGTCCCAGTTCCGTATGCCGCCGATCTCCTCCGGCAGCGAGGTGGTGGGGGCCGCCACGATGCCGCCGGTCGGAGCGAAGGTGAGCGCCTTGAGGGTGATCAGCGAGCGGATCACGGCCTCCCGGTACGGGCCCCGGTACTTGCAGCGGGCCGACCACTCGGCCCAGTCGGACAGGGTGTTCTTCAGCGCCTCGTGCGGATCGACGAGATCGGGGCGCGGCGAGTGCGAGGGATGCCAGGTCAGTACGAACGCCACCTGCTCGCCCGTGGAGACGGTGAACGACGAGCGGGTGGAGAACTCCTGGCCCCACGTCTTGACCGGCGGCTCGCTGCGCAGCCAGACCGAGTCGGGTCCGGCGACCGCCACCCGGTGACCCTGCGAGCGGCGCACCCACGGCACGATGGAGCCGAAGTCGAAGCGCAGCCGGATCACGGAGGCCATGTCGACGGTGCCGCTGACCCCTTCGACGATCCGCATGACATCGGGCTCACGGTCGCGCTGCGGCATGAAGTCGATGACCTTGACGGTGCCGGTGCGGGTCTCCCAGAACGTCTCCAGGACGAGGGAGTCGCCCGCGTAGCCGCGCCGGGTGCAGGTGTCCGCGCCTTTCGGGGCGATGCGCCAGTGGCCGTTGTCCTCGTCGCCGAGCAGGGCGGCGAAACAGGCGCCCGAGTCGAAGCGGGGCAGACAGAGCCAGTCCACAGAACCGTTCCTGCCGACCAGGGCGGCTGTCTGCAGATCGCCGATGAGGGCGTAGTCCTCGATGCGTGGGGTCACGTTCTGGCGTGTTCCCGCACCGGGGCCCCGCTAAGCAGCCGATGTCCCACAGGCGACCGCATGCCCGACATCACCGGCTCGTGGGCACGTGGCGGGCCGTCGCCGGGCAGGGCTGCTCAGGCAGTCGCGGGCGCGGGCTTCTCCGGCTGTTCCGGCTCCGGATCGCCTGCTGCCCCGGCCTTGGCCGCGGCCTCCGCCCGGTCGCGCTTCTCGCGCCGGGCCAGCACCACGTATCCGGCGGGGACACCGGCGGCGAACAGCCACCACTGGACCGCGTACGCCATGTGCGGACCGATGGAGCTGTCGTCCGGCGCCGCGATCAGCTCCGGAACATCGCCGGACGGTTCGGGGGCGGTCTGCTCGATGTAGCCGCCGAGGACCGGCCGGGAGAGCGCCTTGGCCTGCTGGGCGCTGTTGATCAGCATCACCTGGCGGTCCGGCAGGTCCGACAGGTCCTTGATGCCGCTGGTGCCCGTCGTCTCGTCGGCCTTGAGCCGTCCCGTGACGGTCACCTCGCCCGTGGGCACGGCCGGGATGTCCGGGAAGGCGCGCTGGTCGTCGGCGGTGGGGATCCAGCCCCGGTTGACCAGGACCGTACCGCCGCCCTTGAGGTCGAGCGGGATCAGTACGTGGAAGCCGACACTGCCGTCGGTGGAGGTCCGGCGGCGCACGACGACCTCGTGCTTCGTGTCGTACGTCCCCGTGGCCGTCACCGCACGCCAGTAGTCGGAGCGCGGGACCGTGTGACCGGGGGAGGTGAGCGTGGCGACCGGAACCGGCTTCGCCTTCAGGTTGTGCGAGATCAGGGAGTTCTGCGCCACCCGGTTCTCATGCCGGTGGAGCTGCCAGAAACCCAGCTCGACCATCGTGGGAATGAGGACGAGGGCGAGGAGGGCGAGGATCAGCCACTGCCGGGTCAACAGGAAGCGGTACACCCCACGACGGTACAACTGCGTCATGGGGTGCATCGCGGAGGGGGTGGCGGACGGTGTCGCGCGGCCGGGGCTCAGACTCTGTCGATGATGCCCACCTTCCCCTCGGCACGGGCGCAGTGCCCCCCGCAGAACCAGTGCCCGTCGACCTCGACACCCTGGCCGATGACCTGGACCCGGCAGTGCTCACAGATGGGTGCCATCCGGTGAATGGCGCAGGCGAAGCAGTCGAAGACATGCACCGCGCCCTGCGCGTGCACCTCGAACGACATGCCGTAGTCGTTTCCGCAAACCTCACAACGTGCCATGCGCCACAGGGTGGGACGCGGGGACGCCGGGCAGCGAGCGGCGGACGGGCGAGTCGCCCCCGGTTCACTCCGATGACGGCGTCGGCAGAGCAGGAGCAGGAGCCACGGGCGCCCCGGTCGTCGCCGACACCTCGGCCACATCTCTCAGCAGGTGGGTGAAGGCGCTCTCGTCCACGATCGGCGTGCCGAACGCCTTGGCCTTCACCGTCTTCGACGTCGCCGCGTCCGGGTCGTTGGTGACCAGCAGGCTGGTCAGCCGGGAGACGCTGGTCGCCACATGCAGCCCGGCCTCGACCGCCCGGTCCTCCAGCAGCTCACGGTCGACGGAGGTGTCCCCGGAGAACGCCACACGCATGCCCTGCATGAGCGGTTTGTCCCTGTCGTACCGCCCGGGGTTCGGATACGGGCAGGCGGGCCGCTTCCGAGAAGGGCGCCAGCTGTTCTGGCTGCCGTACGAGGGCTGATAGCCGACCCTCGGGGTCACCGGGGAGTCCGACCACTCGGTCAGTGGGCGGCACTCCAGCAGCGGCAGCCGCACCCCGTCGCGCGCCGCCGCATGCAGACTCGGCCGGAACGCCTCGGCCAGCACCCGGGCGTCGTCCAGCGCGTGGTGCGCACGCTGCTGCACGACTCCGAAGTGCGCGGCCAGCGACTCCAGCTTGTGGTTGGGCAGCGGCAGTCGCAGCTCCTTGGAGAGCGCGATCGTGCAGAGCCGCTGCTCGACCGGGGCGACGACCGCCGCGCGCGCGTACTCCCGGGCCAGCATCGACCAGTCGAAGGCGGCGTTGTGCGCGACCAGGACCCGGCCCGCGAGACGCTCCGACAGGGCGGCGGCGACCTCCGGGAAGAGTGGAGCTCCCTCCAGGACATCGCTGGTCAGACCGTGGATCCAGACGGGGCCGGGGTCCCGCTCCGGGTTGACGAGGGTGTACCAGTGGTCCTCGACATTGCCCTGCGCATCCAGCCGGTAGACGGCAGCGGAGATTATCCGGTCGTCGCGGGCGAGTCCGGTGGTCTCCACGTCGACGACCGCGTACCCCTGCGGGTAGGCGGTCGGCCACGGTGCTGCGGTCTGGCGGTCGTCGAGCATGGTCACAGAGAATACGGGCCGGTACTGACAGTCCCCTATCCGGGAGCCCTCTGTTCGACCGGTCCGGGGCCGCGGCTCCTACGTCCCGTCGCCCGCCAGCAGCCCGTTCACCAGCGCCCGCACGGACGCCGTGAACAGCCGGTCCTGGTCGGCCGGCCTGGCCAGTGCCCGGGCCAGCGCCGGGTCGTGCTCCGCGGTGGCCGCACTCCATAGATCACCCTCGCCGGGGGACTGGAGGGGGGAGCGTTCCCGGTTGCGTTCGACCAGCAGGAAGCCGACCGTCTGGAACTGCACCGCCCGCACCGCGTCGGCGGCCCGCGCCCCGCGCAGCCCCGCGGCGTGCACCTCATGGACGAGCGTCTGCTGCGCGGGCAGGAACATCCGTTCCGTGAGACCGCGTTCATGGACCATGGCGATCAAATGGGGGCGGGCGCGCAGTTCGCGGCGCAGCCCCCGGGCGACCGAGACGATCCTGGCCGCCGGGGTCCGGCCGGTGGGGCGGATGGCGCCCATCTCCTGGACGGTGTGTTCCACCAGGGCGTCGAGCAGCGACTCGCGATTGCCGACATGCCAGTAGATCGAGGTGACGGCCGTGCCCAGCTCGGCGGCCAGCTTGCGCATCGTGAGGGCCTCCGGGCCGTGCTGCCGCACCAGGACGGCAGCGGCCTCCAGCACCTCTTCACGGGTCAGCGACGATCGCGGCACAGTGCTCCCAGCTTTCCGGACTCCGTTACATGCACGCCTATTTACCCTTCATCCAGCCCGGTGTAACTGTGTTACAGAACCCGGGCACGGACAACCGAGAAGGGTGGTACGTCCATGGCACGTGTACGGTACGGCGCGCGCACCGACGCCGAGATCGCGGCGGCCCGCACAGCCCGCTCCCGCCTCCCCGACATCTGGTCCACCGGTGTGGTCGCCGTCTGGGAGAGCGACCCCGACGCGGTGGCGGCCGTTCTCCCGCCGCCTCTCAAACCCGCCGAACGCCCGCTCGTCCGCGCCAACATCAGCAAGGTCGATCTGCCCGGCCATCCGCTCGGCGCGGGCTCCGTCGCCGTCGCCGCCGTGCACGACGGGCACGAGGGCTGGTACCCGCTCGTCATGCCGATGACCCATGAGCGGGCGCTGATCGGCGGCCGCGAGGTCTTCGGCGAACCGAAGAAGCTGGGCGAGGTGAGCGTCGAGCGCGACGGACTCGTCGTCCGGGCCGCGCTCGTCCGGCACGGCATCGCGTTCGTCGAGGTGCGGGGCGCGGTCGCCGAACAGTTGCCGCTGCCCGAACCGGCGGAGAAGCTCGACTTCTACTTCAAGTTCCTGCCCGCCGTGGACGGCGAGGGCTTCGACGCCGATCCCGTCCTCATCCACTGCACCCGCCACGAGAAGGTCCGCAAGCTGGAGCGGCTCTCCGGCGATGTGGTGCTGCGCGAGTCGATGTACGACCCGGTCGCCGACCTTCCGGTACGCCGGCTGATCGATCTGACCATCGGCGAGAAGACCAGCGACCAGCAGGGCAGGGCCGTCGAACGGGTGAGCGCCGAGGCGCTGCTGCCGTACATCCACCAGCGCTACGACGACCCGCAGCAGATCCACGACGGTCCGCCGCAGGGCAGCGTCCGATGAGGCTGGAGCAGGGGCAGGTCGCCGTCGTCACCGGAGCGGCGAGCGGCATCGGGCTCGCCATGGCCCGCAGGTTCGCGGCCGAGGGACTGAACGTCGTCCTCGCCGATGTGGAGGAGAGCGCGCTCGACAAGGCGGCGGGCGAGCTGCGCGAGGAGGGTGCGCAGGTGCTGGCCCGGGTGGTCGACGTCAGTGAGCGGGACTCCGTACAGGCGCTCGCCGACGACGCGTACGACACCTTCGGCGCCGTCCATGTGCTGTGCAACAACGCAGGGGTCGGCTCCGGCGCCGAGGGCCGGATGTGGGAGCACGAGCCGAACGACTGGAAGTGGGCGTTCGCGGTCAATGTGTGGGGCGTCTTCCACGGCATCCAGGCCTTTGTGCCACGCATGATCGAGGGCGGCGAGCCGGGCCGGGTCGTCAACACCTCCTCCGGCGACGGCGGGATCGCACCCCTGCCGACCGCCTCCGTGTACGCGGTCACCAAGTCCGCCGTCGTCACCATGACCGAGTCGCTGTACGCGCATCTGAAGGCGGAGGGCGCGGCGGTCGGCGCATCGGTGCTCTTCCCGGGCCCGCACATGCTCCGTACCGGACTGTGGGAGTCGCACCGCAACCGGCCCGAGCGGTACGCCAAGGAGCGGCCGCGCCGAACCCCGTACCGCAGCCTCGACCAGTGGGAGTCCGCCATGAGGGCGGCGGGCCACGAGGTCGAGTTCACACCCGTGGAGGAGGTCGCGGGGGCCGTCGTGGACGGGATCCGCGCCGACCGATTCTGGATGCTGCCGCCGAGCGAACACAGCGACCGGCAGATCCGCGCCAGGTCGCAGTCGATGCTCGACCGGGCGAACCCGTCGTACCTGGAGCGCTTCATACTCGACTGAGGGGCGAGCGATGACCGACCCGTATCTGATCATCTCCTCCGACTGCCACGCCGGGCTGCCCACCGAGGAGTACCGGCCCTATCTGGACGCCCGCTTCCACCGGGAGTTCGACGACTTCCTCGCCGGCCGGGAGCGCCGGCGCGAGGAGATGACCCGCCTCGGCGTACGCAACGAAGCCTTCGCCGACAAGTGGTTCCACGACAACGAGGAAGGCCTGAGGGGAGGTTGGGACGCCAGCCGGCGTCTCAAGGAGCTGGACGGAGACGGGGTGGCGGCCGAGGTCGTCTTCCCCGACGCGGACGCCGTCGACAGTCGGACCGCCGCCCCGTTCGGTGTCGGCCTCGGCCTCTCCGGCGACCAGGATCCGGAACTCGGCATGGCAGGCGCGCAGGCCCACAACCGCTGGCTCGCCGAATTCGTCGCACAGAACCCCGAACGGCACTGCGGTGTCGCCCTGTTGCCCGTCACCGGCGATGTCGACCGGGTCGTTGCCGAGATCCACCGTGCGAAGGAGTCCGGGCTCGGGGCGCTGATGATCCCCGCCATGTGGGTGGACAAGACCCCATACCACGACCGTCGTTACGACCCCGTGTGGGCAGCCGCCGCCGAAACGGGGATGCCGGTCGTCACCCACTCCGGCGCGGCCCCGCGCCACGAGTACGGCGACCACCTCGGCATCTACGTCTCCGAGGTCACCTGGTGGCCGTCCCGACCGCTCTGGTTCCTGCTCTGGTCGGGCGCCTTCGAACGCCACCCGGGGCTGAGGTTCGGCGTCGCCGAGTCCGGCTGCTGGTGGCTGCCGAACCTCCTCTGGTTCATGGACCGGCTCTACCTCGGCGCCCACGGCGGAAAGAAACTTTCGCCGTTCGCAGAACTGAAGCGGCCCCCGCACGAGTACCTGGACCGCCAGGTCTTCATCTGCGCCACCAACACCAAGCGCCGTGAGCTCGCCCAGCGGTACGAGATCGGCGTCGACAACATCCTGTGGGGCAGCGACTTCCCGCACCCCGAAGGCACCTGGCCGAACACCGCGAACTGGCTGCGCACCACCTTCCATGACATTCCGGTCGCCGAGACCCGCCGGATGCTGGGCCTCGCCGCCGCCGAGGTCTTCGGCTTCGACACGGCGAAGCTCGCGCCGATCGCCCGGCGCATCGGCCCGACCCCCGACGACCTCGGCCAGCCAGCGGACCAGGCAGCGGTCGAAGCGTCCTGGGCGCGTTCGCGCGAGGTCGGCCGGCACTGGCTGACGGACCACGACTTCCCGGTCCTGGGGGTTCGGTGATGGGCCGGCACATGGACCGCTACACGGTCATCTCCGCCGACTGCCACGCGGGCGCCGACCTCCTCGACTACAAGCCGTACCTGGAGAAGAGGTACCACGACGACTTCGACGCCTGGGCGGCCGGCTATGTCAATCCGTACGAGGACCTCCTCGCCGACATCGCCGACCGCAACTGGAACTCCGGGCGCCGCCTCGCCGAACTGACGGCGGACGGCATCGTCGCGGAGGTCGTCTTCCCCAACACGATTCCGCCGTTCTTCCCCTCCGCCTCCCTGGTGGCCCCCGCACCCTCACCGGTGGAGTACGAACAGCGCTGGGCGGGCCTGCGCGCCCACAACCGCTGGCTCGCCGACTTCTGCGCCGACGCGCCCGGCCGGCGGGCGGGTGTCGCGCAGATCCTCCTGGGCGACCCGGCGGAGGCGGTCCGCGAGGTCCGCCGCACCAGGGAGGCGGGGCTCACCGGCGGCATCCTGCTGCCCGGCACCCCGCCCGGCTGCGGCATCCCGGAGCTGTACTCCCAGGTGTACGACCCGCTCTGGGCGGTCTGTGAGGAACTGGACGTACCGGTGAACCACCACGGAGGGTCGGCCTCCCCGCCGCTCGGAGACGAACCGGCGGCGCGCGCCGTCTTCATGGTGGAGACGACGTGGTTCTCCCACCGCGCACTGTGGCATTTGATCTTCGGCGGGGCATTCCGCCGCCACCCCGGGCTGAAACTGGTCCTCACCGAACAGGGCTCGGGCTGGATACCGGGCGTCGTCGAGATGCTCGACTACTACCACGGCCGCCTGGTCGCGGCGGCCGGCCGGGCAGCAACCGCAGAGTCCAAGTTCGGTGCGGGGCTTGCCGCTTCGATGGGGGCAAGCCCCGGCGAGATCTGGCGTGACAACTGCTTCGTCGGCGCCAGCTTCATGCGTCCCCACGAGGTTCCGCTGCGCGACCGGATCGGCCTCGACAAGATCATGTGGGGCAGCGACTACCCGCACGACGAGGGCACCGCCCCCTACTCACGGGAGGGCCTGCGGATCGCGTACGCCGGACTCCCGCCCGACGAGATCGCGGCGATGGTCGGCGGCAACGCGGCCCGCGTCTACGGCTTCGACCTGGCCGCGCTCGACCGTATCGCCGCAACCGTCGGCCCGACGGTCGAGGAGATCGCCGAGCCCTTGACGGAGGTCCCGGCCGACGCGACCAGCCCGGCCTTCGCGCCGGGCGGGTCGGTCCGCGTCTGGTGACGGGGCGGGGTGAGACCATCCCCGGGTGACGGATACCCGGGTGCATGACGAGCCCCATGGCGACGGCCTGGGCGCGCGGCTGAACTGGCTGCGCGCCGCGGTCCTCGGTGCCAACGACGGCGTGGTCTCCACCGCGGGCCTCGTCGTCGGTGTCGCCGGAGCTACCAACGACCGCGGCACCCTGCTGACAGCGGGCCTGGCCGGGCTGCTGGCCGGTTCGATGTCGATGGCGGCGGGCGAATACGTATCGGTCTCCACCCAGCGAGACTCGGAACAGGCTGCACTGGCCACGGAGAAACGGGAGCTGAAGGAGACCCCGGAGGCGGAACTCGTCGAACTGACCAGCCTGTTGGAGGGAAAGGGCCTCAGCCACGAAGTCGCCCGCGAGGCCGCCCTCCAGCTCACCGACCGCGACGCGCTGCGCGCCCACGCGGAAGTCGAGCTGGGCATCAACCCGGACGTCCTGACGAACCCCTGGCACGCGGCGGGCGCCAGCTTCTTGGCGTTCACGGTGGGCGCCCTGCTGCCGCTGCTGGCGATCGTGCTGCCGCCGTCGTCGGTACGCCTGATCATCACGGTCCTGGCGGTCCTGGCCGCGCTGGCGCTCACGGGGTGGTGGAGCGCACGACTGGGCGACGCGGCGGTGGGGCGTGCGGTACTGCGGAACATGGGCGGGGGAGCGGTGGCGATGGCGGTGACCTACGGGGCGGGGGCGTTGCTGGGGGCGGTGGGGGTCTAGGGCGTGTTTCGAAAGTCCCGCCTGCCAGGCGTCGCCAGGCATCCAGGACCGCGGCAAGCCCGCCGGATACAGCGTTCTGATCAAGGCCGGCGTCGCGGGTGTGCTCGGCTTCCTCGCCCTGCTCGTCTCCGTCTTCGTCTCCGTACGCATCGGCCGTGAGCTCGTCCGCGACCTTTCCCGGCTCCGTAAGGACGCCCACGAGGTCTCCGGCGTACGGCTGCCGAGCGTGATGCGCCGCCTTGCCGCGGGCGAGCACGTCGACGTCGAGACCGAAGCCCCGCAGCTGAGGTACGAGAAGGACGAGATCGGCCAGGTCGGCCAGGCACTCAACACGCTGCAACGCGCTGCCGTCGAGGCCGCGGTCAAGCAGGCCGACATGCGCCGCGGTGTCTCCGAGGTCTTCGTCAACCTGGCCCGCCGCAACCAGGTGCTGCTGCACCGCCAGTTGACGCTGCTGGACGCCATGGAGCGCCGGACGGAGAACACCGACGAACTCGCGGATCTCTTCCGCCTGGACCACCTCACCACCCGCATGAGGCGGCACGCCGAGGGCCTCGTGATCCTCTCCGGAGCCGCGCCGTCCCGGCAGTGGCGCAAGCCGATCCAGCTGATGGACGTGGTGCGCGCGGCCGTCGCCGAGGTCGAGGACTACGAGCGCATCGAGGTCCGCCGACTGCCGCGCCTCGGCGTGGGCGGGCCGGCCGTCGCCGACCTCACGCACCTGATCGCCGAACTCCTGGAGAACGCCACCGTGTTCTCACCCCCGCACACCGCGGTCCAGGTGCACGGCGAACGCGTCGCGAACGGCTTCACGCTCGAGATCCACGACCGTGGCCTCGGCATGCCGCCCGAGGTCCTCCTGGACGCCAATCTGCGGCTCGCCGAGACACCGGAGTTCGAGCTCTCCGACACCGACCGGCTCGGCCTCTTCGTGGTGAGCCGACTGGCTCAGCGGCAGAACGTCCGGGTCTCACTGCAGACCTCTCCGTACGGAGGCACCACCGCCGTCGTCTTCATTCCGGCGGCCCTGCTCACCGATGCCGCCGATACGCTCGGCTCGGGATTCCGCCTCGACCGACGGGCCGAGAAGTCGATCGGCAGCGGCAGGACCGGTAAGGAGGCGCCGCGCAGCGACAAGAACCGCAGGGACGACGTGGCGGAGCGGCGGACAGCCGATCGCGCGGGCGAGGCCAGGCCCGGCGTACTCGCTCCGGTCTCCAGCGGGCTCGCGGACCCGACCGTCCTGGACGGACCGGTCGAACTCGAAGGGCCGGTCGACGCACTCGGCTTCATGCCGGACCCCCTACGCGAATCCCTACTCGATCCGGCTCTTGACGCAGTGTCCGACATCGAAGACACCGAGAGCGAACGCGGTGGCATCTTCCGCGCCCGTGACCTCCGTCGTGACGCCGACCGCGAACAGCACCAGCAGACGTCCGACCGGATCTCCGGACCCACGGCCGATGTCCGGGCGATGCGCCCCGGCGGCCCGGTTCCGCTGCCCCGCCGCAAGCCACCGACGCTGGTCACCGACCGCGGCCGCCGCGTCGACGAGGCCGGCCGCGGGCACTCGACGACCACCGACCAGGAGCCGACGCACACCGGAAGGGACACCGGCGCGTCCTCGTACGACAACGGCCGTTCCACCTATGCCCCCGGGCAGTCCATCAGCGACGCCTGGGTCTCCGCCGCCACCCGGCGGCCCACCGAACCCCGGCAGCCCACCGGCTTCCGGATATCCACCGAGCGCGCCGCACCCGCGTCGGCACCCCCTGAAGCAACGCCACCGACCGCACCCCCCTCGCACCCGGGAACCGTGGGCGGACTGCCCCGCCGGATCCGGCAGGCCAACCTCGCCCCGCAGCTCCGCGACACATCCGGCGGACGTGCTTGCGAGCCGGCCCGAGCGGAACCGGCCGAGGACATCGAGCGGGACGCGGACGAGGTACGCAGCCGAATGGCCTCGCTGCAACGCGGCTGGCAGCGCGGCCGTCGGCAGAACGCCGAGGAAGCGACCGGGCCCGGTGAGACAGCTCAAGGAACCACTCCGGGAGGGGACGGTCGATGACAGCACCGAACGCCGCAGCATCCAACGCCACACGCCAGGGATCCGGCGAACTCAACTGGCTGCTCGACGAACTCGTCGAGCGTGTCGGCAGCATCCGCAAGGCTCTGGTGCTCTCCAGCGACGGCCTCCCCACCGGCACGTCCCAGGCCCTGACCCGGGAGGACAGTGAGCATCTGGCGGCCGTCGCCTCCGGATTCCACAGCCTCGCCAAGGGCGTCGGGCGCCACTTCGACGCAGGCCGTGTCCGTCAGACCGTCGTCGAACTCGACGAGGCGTTCCTCTTCGTCACGGCTGCTGGCGACGGCAGCTGTCTCGCCGTGCTGGCCGACTCGGACTCCGACGTGGGGCAGGTGGCGTACGAGATGACGCTGATGGTCAAGCGTGTGGGGGCACACCTGGCCAACGCCCCACGGACGCCCGGTCAGCCTGCCGGAGGGTGAGGGGCGGGCATGAGCGCTGACTCGTCCCGGGCCACACCCCCCGGATCTCCGGCCGCTCCCACCGACCCGCAGTCGTCACGCTGGTACGACGCCGACGCGGGGCCGGTGGTCCGTCCGTACGCGATGACCCGGGGCCGTACCAGCAGCGCGTCCCGCCACCGTCTCGACCTGATCGCGATTGTCGTCCCCGAACCGGCGGCCGACGACCCCGGCCGGGACCAGACGCTCTCCCCGGAACACGTGGAGATCGTCGAACTCTGCAGCACCATGCCCCAGTCGATCGCTGAGCTGGCGTCCGGTCTGGATCTCCCCGTCGGGGTGGTCCGGGTGCTGGTCGGCGATCTCGTCGAGGACGAGCTGGTGCATGTGACCCGTCCCGTTCCTCCGGCCGAGCTGCCGGACGTGAACATTCTTCGCGAGGTGATCAATGGCCTTCGGGCGCTCTAGCCGCAGCAGGCGGCCCGTGGAGCCGGTTACCTTGAAAATCCTGGTGGCGGGCGGCTTCGGCGTGGGCAAGACAACGTTGGTGGGCGCGGTCAGCGAGATCAGACCACTGCGGACGGAGGAGCGGCTGAGCGAGGCCGGCCGCCCGGTGGACGACACGGCCGGAGTCGAGTCCAAGACCACCACCACGGTGGCCATGGACTTCGGGCGGATCACGCTCCGCGAGGACCTGGTGCTGTATCTCTTCGGCACACCGGGGCAGGACCGGTTCTGGTTCCTCTGGGACGAACTGGCCCAGGGCGCCCTGGGCGCGGTCGTCCTCGCCGACACCCGGCGTCTGGAGGACTGCTTCGCGGCCGTCGACTACTTCGAGCGGCGCGCGATCCCGTTCACTGTCGCCGTCAACTGCTTCGAGGGAGCCGACCGGTTCCCGACAGAGACGGTGCAGGCGGCGCTGGACCTCGACCCCGAGGTACCGGTGCTCATGTGCGATGCGCGCGAACGGTCCTCGGTACGGGACGTGCTGGTGGCGGTCGTCGAGCACGCACTTGCCCACGCGGACCGGCTCCGCGAGCCGGCCACCACCTGAGCACAGTGGCGGAACGCGGCCCGTACCCCCACAGACCGGGGTTCGGGCCGCGCGTCGTGGGTCCGCCGGATGCGGGATTGCGCAGGGAACCGCGTACTCCGGGACCGGGCACGGGCCCATGTCCCCAGCCGCCTCCGGAACCGCGAACGGGCCGGTGTACCGAGCCTCTACCTGCTGCCGGCGCCCTCCTCCTCCCAGCCCAGGCTCCGCTCCACGGCCTTGCGCCAGTTGTCGTACTCGCGCTCACGGATCTCCGGCTCCATGCGCGGCTCCCACTCCACATCGCGCTGCCAGTGCGTCTTGAGCTCGTCGAGCCCCGACCACACCCCGGTCGCAAGCCCCGCCGCGTACGCCGCGCCCAGGCACGTGGTCTCGGAGATCTTCGGCCGGATCACCGGAACCCCAAGAACATCCGCCTGGTGCTGCATGAGCAGCCGGTTCGCCGTCATCCCGCCGTCCACCTTGAGCGTCGTGATCGGCACTCCCGAGTCCTGGTACATCGCGTCGACGACCTCACGCGTCTGCCAGCTGGTCGCCTCCAGAACGGCGCGGGCCAGATGTGCCTTGGTGACGTAACCCGTGAGCCCGGTGATGACCCCCCGGGCGTCCGAACGCCAGTAGGGGGCGAACAGCCCGGAGAATGCAGGGACGACGTACGCCCCGCCGTTGTCGTCGACGCTCGCCGCCAGCGTCTCGATCTCCTCGGCGCTCCGGATGATCCCGAGCTGGTCGCGGAACCACTGGACGAGCGCCCCGGTGATCGCGATCGAGCCCTCCAGGCAGTAGACGGGGGCCTGGTCGCCGATCTTGTAGCCGAGCGTGGTGATCAGCCCGCTCTTCGACGGCACGGGCCTGTTCCCGGTGTTGAGGAGCAGGAAACTCCCGGTGCCGTACGTGTTCTTGGCGGTACCCGGCTCGTAACAGGCCTGTCCGAAGACCGCCGCCTGCTGGTCGCCGAGCGCGGAGGCCACGGGCACCCCGGCGAGTGCGCCGACCGCCGTCCCGTACACCTCCGCCGACGACCGGATCTCCGGAAGCACCGCCGCCGGGACGTTCATCGCCGTGAGGATCGACGGATCCCACTCCAGCGTCTCCAGATTCATCAGCATCGTGCGCGACGCATTCGTCACGTCCGTGACATGGACGCCGCCGTCCGTGCCGCCGGTGAGATTCCAGATCAGCCAGGAGTCCATGGTGCCGAAGGCGATCTCGCCCCGCTCGGCGTGGCTCCGCAGGCCCGGTACGTGGTCCAGCAGCCAGGCGGCCTTGGGGCCGGAGAAGTAACTGGCCAGTGGCAGCCCGGTAATGTCCCGGAAGCGGTCCTGACCGTCCGCGCCGCCGAGCTCATGGCAGAGGGCGGCCGTACGGGTGTCCTGCCAGACGATGGCGTTGTGCACGGGCTGCCCGGTCGCCCGGTCCCAGAGCACGGTCGTCTCGCGCTGGTTGGTGATGCCGAGCGCGCTGAGCTGCTGTGCCCGCAGCCCGGCATTGGTGAGCGCACCCGCCACCACGGCCTGGACCGTGGTCCAGATCTCGGTGGCATCGTGCTCCACCCAGCCGGGTTTCGGGAAGATCTGGCGGTGCTCGCGCTGGTCGACGGCGACAATCGCGCCGTCCTGGTCGAAGATGATGCAGCGGCTTGATGTGGTGCCCTGATCGATGGCGGCGACAAACCTGCCCGTCATGACGTCCCCTTGTCGCAAGGTCGAGAAGCCGAAGTGGCAGAACCTGGATGACCGGAACCCGGATGGGCTAGCGCGTGTTTCGAAAGGAGCGTCGTCCGCCCGTAGGGCGGGCCTGGCGGCGTCTGGTGCGTGCGATCGCAAGGCGGAGGGTCGCCCCGATACTGGGTGTATCGGGGCGAGCCCGA
>NZ_JBEZKL010000088.1:0-30649 GCF_040704695.1 Streptomyces sp. NPDC048411 | reverse complement strand
GGTTCGCCATCGGCGGGATCGATGCGGACAACGTCGACGAGGTGCTGGACGCGGGGGCGCGCAGGGTCGTGGTCGTACGGGCCATCACCGAGGCCACTACCGGTTCAGCCGACCACCAGCTCGGCGATCTGCGGTGCGGCGGAACCGGCGCGCCAGGCGAGACGTACCGCATCGGCCGTCTGGCCTGCCGGATTCACCCTGGTGTAGGGGCCGTCGAGCGCACCGACGGTCCTCCAGGTCCCGTCGGTGCCCCGCAGCTGGATGTCGGCGAGGGCGTCCGACCCGGCCGGCTGCAGGACGGTGACGGACCCGACGGCGCGCGCGGAGCCGAGCCCCAGCTCCAGCGCCTCGCCGGCCTCGGGCGCGCGGGCCGCCCGGTAGGCGGTGCCGAGGTTGCCGTCCGCCGCCGAACGCAGAGCGGATCCGGCGGCGGCGGGCGGCCCACCGGCCACCGCACCGTCCTCCGTCTGGATGGCGAACTCGCGTACGACGAGCCAGTTCGTCTGGCCCGCGGTCGCCCGCGCCCGCACATAGCGGACCTTCGTCCCGGCGGGGGCGGTCGCAGTGACGTCCGGCTTCCCGGAGAACGTGGTGAGCTGCTGCCAGGTCTGCCCGTCGGCGGAGTACTCCAGCACCCCGTCGTGGAGGTAATCGGCGGTGCTTCCCGGCTTGGCCATGGCCAGGGTGATGCCGCCGATCTCCCTTACGCGGCCCAGGTCGACGGTGACCTGATCACCGGCGGCGGGCGCACCGTCGCTCCAGAAGTACGTCGAGTCGTCGCCGTCGATCATCCGGGCGACGGTGTTGGTCTGGTACGTACCGAGGCTGGTGGATGCCGTGGGCCTGCCGCTCACACCGATGATCCGGTCGTGCTCGGCGGTGGCCTTGTCGATGAATCCGTCCAGCACCCCGTTGCCGACGGTGACCGGCACCTTGCGGCCGTCAAGTCCCGTGTAAGTGAAGGACTTCGCCTCGGCAACGAGCGCGGGCAGCTGCTGGCGGAGCTCCCACGCCTGCGCACCCTTTCCGGCGCGGGCCGCCTCGACCATGCGCAGCGCCGTCCGGGTCGCGGTCGCCCAGGACTCGGTGGCGTCCAGCCAGGGTCCCGAGTCGTCGATGAAGCCGCGGTCCGGGAGACTGCTGCGCAGGCGGTCCGCGGCGTTGCCCAGGTCGCGGAGCACTGAGGTGAGCCGGTCCGCGTCGCCGGACTGCCAGTAGCGGGCGAACTCGCCCGCCAGGTCAGGTGCTTCCTGCTTGTTCAGGGCCGAGCTGTAGTTGATGTCGGCGAAGGCCCGCAGTGCCTTCTCGGTGCGGGCGTCGCCGCCCGCGTACTCCCCCAGCCCCCGCAGCCACGAGGCACGCTCGTCGTACGCGGCGTCGTTCCAGGAGTAGTCCGCGACCGTGTAGAGCGAGAGCTTGGAGGCGTACGGCTGGATCATCGGGTTGGCGGTGATCCCGGCCAGCTCGCCCGGCAGCCCCTTCTCCCGGCCGTTGAACGGGCCGAGCAGCAGCCGGTTGGTGACGTAGTCGTTGACCGGGTAGTTGTCCCAGGTCAGGATCGGGTGGTTGAAAACCGTGCGGGCGGCCTTGGCCTGGGCGACGGTCATCGTCGGCGCGATGACGCCGACACCTGTCCACTCGACGAGGACATTGGGGTCGAGCTGCTCGGCGAGCGCCTTCTTGTAGGCCGTGGCCGAGACGTTGTAGTACTCGGTGGGCACCATCTGAAGCGGCTGGGCGCCCGGGTGCGTGGCGATGAACTCCTTGTTCACCTTGTTCAGGAGATACGCCTGCGCGGCGCCTGCCGCACCGCCGCCGGTCCCCCATTTCGCCTTGTCCGCCGCACAGTTCCAGTCGGTGTAGCTGATGTCGTCGAGCGGGACCGCGAAGGTACGAACGCCGATGTCCCAGATCGCCTGGAACTTGTCGACGAGCGCCTTGGCGTCGGCGTCGGAGCTGTAGCAGACGGAGAGTCCGGGCGAGAGGGCGTAGGTGAACTCGACGTGCCGCTGCACGGCCCGGTCGGCGAGTTCCTTGATCTGCGCCAACTGCTCCGCAGGGTACTGGTCGCGCCACTTCTCGCGAAGGTACGCGTCGTCCTTCGGCGAGTACACGTAGATGTTCATCTTGTGCTCGCCGTAGTAGTCGAGCTGGTCGAGGCGGGCCTCGTGCGACCACGGGGTGCCGTAGAAACCCTCGATGACGCCGCGCAGCGCGGTGCCCGGCCAGTCGCGTACCACGAGCCCGTCGACCTCGGCGCCGGGGTGGCTCTGCCGCGGCAGGATCTGACGGAGGGTCTGGGCGGCATAGTACGTGCCGGTGGTGTCCTTGCCCGCGAGGACGATGCGGTCGGCGCCGACACCGAGGACGTATCCGTCGGCGGGCAGCGCGTCGGGGCTCTCGATGTGCTGGTCCGCGAGGGCGGCGGTGACACCGACGTGGACGGTGAGTCCGCTCCTGCCGGGTCTGTCGCTCCGTACGATCCGCTGCGCACCGGCGCGGCGCAGCGCGGCTTCGACAACCTTCACGGAGGGCTCGTCGGAGGTGTCGCCCGTCACCAGGGTGACGGTGGGGCTGATCGCGACCCGGTCGGACCGGGTCCTGACCGACTGCGGCGTCGGGGTGATGGCCGGAGTACGCCGGCCGGTCACGGTATTCCCCGGGCCGGCCGGGCCGCCACTGTCGGCGGCCTGGGCGGCCGGTGCAACGGTGAGCAGGCCGCCGACGAGCAGACTCGCGGCCGCGCAGAGCGCCGTGAGACGGGGTGGGCGAGGCATCACATGTCCTCCATGGGTCACTCGAGTCATCAGAGTCGCGCAACACAACGAGACCGAATTCAACATCATGGCGCTGGCATGTCAATGGTCTGGACAACGTCAACGCCTGGACCTGGTGTTTTGTCTTTGCGATGGGGTATCGACACGACATGAGGGAGCACTGGCACACCCCCGGAACTGGCCGCCCTGCCACCGTCCGGCGCGAGTGCGCATCCGTGGGTACATACGCCTCCACGGGGTACCGGTGATCGGTGGCGGCTCAGGGCCCGGGAAGGCGACAGCGGCGGAGTTCGCCCGGCTCGGCGCGGATCTGACGAGCGTGGGCCGCAGGCCGGAGCGACTGTCGGCCGCGCGGGAGAAGCCGGCGGCGCTCGGGACGGGCACGGTGACGGCCGCGGTCGGCGACATCCGGGAGCCGGTCCCGGCCTCGCCCTACGCCCGATTCATCACCGGTCACTCGCTCGTGGTGGACGGGGCGAACCGGCAGCGGCGGCCTCTCGTCGCGCCGCCCGTGGTGCCGGTACGCGGGCAGCTGCGTCGCAGCCCCTTCACCTGCCCTCCACCTGAAGGGAGTCAGGGTCCTTCGTCCGGATCATGCCGGATCGGGGCCGGACACCCCACAGGGCAGCCCTTTCCACCGTCATGGCCGGTGCCCCTGCCGGCAAGCTTTGCCCCGCCGCAAACATTGCCGGTCACGGCACGGGCAGCCCGGCGGCGTTCTGCGACGCCACGGCCACGAAGCCCTCGTATCGGCAGGTCCCGCACCGGCCTCCGGCGAGGTGGGCCGAGAACCGCCCGGTCGCATGGCCACGCGGCTCAGGACGCGCGCCAGCCGCTCCAACGCAGCACCGAGACTTCGACCATCGGTCCGTCGGGAGGGCGGTCGGCGTACTGCCGGTATTTCGCCGTGAGCAGGCCGACGCGGCGGGCGGCCTCGGGGAAGCGGTCCGGCGGAGGGAGTACGCGGGCCTCACCGTCGGCCCGCACCCACCACAGCCGTTCCCAGTCCTCCTCGTAGTGGTCGGCGAGCAGGCAGACCGAGGGGTTGGCGGCGATGTTGGCCAGGCGTTTCAGCCGCATCGTCCGCTTCGGTTTGTGGTCCACGACCAGCATCACCGTGTCGCCGTCCAGGGCGAACACCACCGGCACCAGGTGCGGGCGAGAGTCCGTGTCGGTCGTCGCGAGGTGGGCGATGCGGGCCGCGGCGAACCGCTCACGCGCCTCAGCGCTCGTCAGAGTAGGCATCGCACGCCCCTTACGGCGGTCGCGGAGGTTACGGTGGCCGCGGTTTCCGGCTCGGTACCTCATCCCTGGGCGCAGTGGATTCCGGCGTCTCAGCGGTACCGGGCAGCCACTTCGGCCAACCCGTCGAGGTACTCCAGCGTCTCCCGTTCGGGCATCGTCGGCACGTAGAACAGCAGCCGTTCGACGCCCAGGCGGCCGTAGCCCTCGATCTGCTCGGGGTCGTCGGGAGCCGCGTAGACCGTCACCGGCACCTCTCGTTCGGCACGTGCGCGCAGCCGCTCGATCTGTGGACCGAGCTCCTGCGGCGACGCACTGTTGGCCAGCCACGCGTCTCCGAGCCGTGCCACCCGCGGGAACGCGCCCTCGCCACCACCGACGTAGGTCGGCGGGTGGGGGCGCTGCACGGGTTTGGGCCACGCGAAGACCGCCGTTGGAAAATACCCCATGGGGTATAAGTGCTAATCTTGATGAGAGATACCCCCCGGGGTAAACTGTACCGAAGGAGTGATGCCGTGTTCTTCGTCGACACCCTGGAGACCGCCAGCCTCGGCAACCGCAGCTATCTGGCGGGCGGCCGACACTCCGCGCTGGTGGTGGACCCGCCTCGTGACATCGACCGGGTCATCGCCGCGGCAGCACGGCGCGGCGTGCGGATCGCCCTGGTCGTGGAGACACATCTGCACAACGACTACGTGACGGGCGGCCTGCAGCTGGCGCGTGTCACCGGGGCCCAGTACCTGGTGCCCGCCGCCGCACTGGTCTCCTTCGACCGGGTTCCGGTCGCCGACGGGGACACCGCCCCGGTCGACGAGGGGCTGACGGTGCGCGCGATGGCCACCCCTGGGCACACCCCGCACCACACCTCGTACGTACTGGAGGAGGACGGCCGCGCGGTGGCCGCCTTCACCGGCGGTTCGCTGCTGATCGGCAGCGTGGGCCGGCCCGACCTGGTGGAGCCCCGGCTGACCGCAGGGCTGGCCCGTGCCCAGCACGCCTCCGCGCACCGGCTCGCCGATGAGCTCGACGACGCCGTTCCCGTACTGCCGACCCACGGCTTCGGCAGTTTCTGTTCCTCCGCACAGGCCGACGGGAACACCACGACGATCGGCGCCGAGCGGGCCCATAACGACGCGCTCGTCAAGGATGTGGACACGTTCGTCGCCGAGCTGCTCACCGGACTGGACGACATCCCCGCCTACTACGCGCACATGGGCCCGGCCAACGCCGCGGGTCCCGATCCGGTCGATCTGACCCCGCCCGCCCAGGCCGACGCCGAGCAGATCGCGCGACGGCTGGCCGCGGGCGAGTGGGTGGTGGATCTGCGCAGCCGGGTGGCGTTTGCCGAGGGGCATGTCGCCGGTTCGTTCAACTTCGAGGGCGAGGGGCAGCTCGCCACGTATCTCGCCTGGCTGATCCCGTGGGGCAGGCCCGTCACCCTGCTGGCGAGCAGCGCCGCCGACGTCGCGCACGCCCAGCGCGAGCTGACCCGGGTTGGCATCGGCCGCCCGGTGGCCGCGGCGACCGGTGACCCGCGGTCCTGGGTCCGCACGGCGGAAGAGCTGCGCTCGTTCCGCAGGTCGGATTTCGCGGGGCTGGCCGCGGCACGCGAGCGCGGCGAACAGCCGGTGGTTCTCGATGTCCGCAGGGACGCCGAGCGCCGCACCGGTGCGCTAGCCGGGTCGATGCACATTCCGGTGCACGAGCTGCCCAAGCGGCTGGCCGAGGTGCCGGGCGGAGTGGTGTGGGTGCACTGCGCAGGCGGGATGCGGGCAGGCATCGCGGCGTCGCTGCTGGACGCCGCCGGGCGCGACGTCGTGGCAGTCGACGACGGTCTCGGCGCGGCTGAGGCGGCCGGCCTGACGCTCGCGGATCCTGCAGCCGGTGCCCCCGACGGGACGAGCGGCACCGCACCGGCCGCCTGACCGTCGGACTCCCGTCCCGTACTTCTGGAGCACTTCCCCCATGTCTTTCCTGATGTCCTTCTTCGGGCGCGGCCCCGGCCGTGTCACCCCGGCCGAGGCCCTCCGCCGGACCGCCGATGGTGCGGCGGTTCTGCTCGACGTACGCGAAACCCCCGAGTGGAAGGCCGGTCACGCCCCGGGCGCCGTCCATCTGCCGCTCTCCCGGCTGGCCGCCGGGCAGTCGCTGCCCGCTTCGGCGGCGGGCCGCCCCGTGGTGGTCATCTGCCGTTCCGGCCACCGGTCCCGGCAGGCCGCCCGCATCCTCACCGGACGCGGCACCGAGGCCGTCGATGTCACCGGCGGCATGACCGCCTGGGCGGCCGAGGGGCTGCCTGTCCGGGACCGTCACGGAGCCGCGGGCACCGTCGCGTGATCACCCTCATCCTGGCCCTGACCGCCGGTGCCGTGGTCGGTCTGGCACTGGGCGGGATGGGCGGCGGCGGCAGCGTCCTCGCCGTTCCCGCGCTGATCTATCTGCTCGGGTTCACCCCGGCCGCGGCCACCACCGCAGCGCTGCTCATCGTCATCGCGACCTCCCTGACCGGGCTGGTCGCGCACGCCAGGGACGGTCACGTCCGCTGGCGGACCGGCGGCCTCTTCGCGGTGGCCGGCATCGTGCCGGCGGCGGTGGCCGGGGCGCTGTCGGTCCGGATTCCGGCGGGTGTACTGACAGCGGCGTTCGCGGTGCTCGCGGTGGTGGCGGCAATGCGGATGATCCGGCCGCGGGCGCCTGCGCGGTGCGAGGCGGCTTCGCCCGTGCCGAACACCCCAGGCCCCGCCGACCGTACGGGCGCCGGGCGGGTCGTCCGCGCCGGGGCCGGTCTCGGCGCGGTGACCGGGTTCCTCGGGGTCGGCGGAGGATTTCTCGCCGTGCCCGCGCTGGTCACCGTCCTCGCCGTGCCCATGACGGCGGCGGTCGGCACCAGCCTGCTCGTCATCACGGTGAACTCCACGGCCGCCCTGGCCACCCGCCTCACCACGCCCACCTCGCTGGACTGGGCGGTGATCGCCCCCTTCACAGCGGCGGCGGTCCTCGGCGCGTGGGACGGTAAGCGGCTGGCCACCAAGGTGTCCACAGCCGCGCTCCAGCGGATCTTCGGCGCTGCGCTGCTCGCCGTGGCCCTCTTCATGCTGGTCGATGCCGTGGCCTGAGCCACGGCACCGACCCCCGATCCGGGCTCAGGCCAGCGAGAGGAAGAGCTTCTCCAGCCGGGCGCGCATCTGGTCCCGGTCGGCCGGTTCTGCGCCGTCGTCGGCCATGCAGTGCTGGAGGCCCGTCGCGATGATCGCGAAACCGGCCCGGTCGAGCGCGCGCGAAACGGCTGCCATCTGCGTGATGACGTCCTCGCAGTCCCGTCCCTCCTCGATCATCCTGATGATCGCAGCAAGCTGGCCCTGAGCGCGGCGAAGGCGGTTGAGTACCGACTTCAGTTCGTCGGCCGCCATGTCTATTTCCACACATCCTCCTACGAATACCCCAAGGGGTATCCTACCTCGCCGGGGTACGCCCCGGAGACGAACGGAAACATCCCTCGTGACCAGCCCCGCCTCCCTCTCCCCCGCCCAGGCCGCAGCCCGGATCGCGGAGTTCACCGTCATCGACGTGCGGGCTCCGGGCGAGTACACCTCCGGGCACGTGCCCGGGCGCTGAACATCCCGCTGGACCGTCTCGAAGAGGCGCTGGCCGCCCTGAAGGCGGCAGCGGCCCGCGGATCCCTGCTCGTGGTGTGTGCCTCCGGCGTGCGTTCCACCCGGGCCAGCGACATTCTCGCCGCGGCGGACATCGACGCCGTCACGCTGTCCGCTGGCACCTCCACATGGAGGGCGAGGACCACGACCTGGACCGTCCCGCCGGCGCCCGGGCCACCTGGCCGATGGAACGTCAGGTCCGGTTCGCCGCCGGTTCGCTCGTGGTGGCCGGTCTGCTCGCGGGCCGGCGTTTCCCGGCCGCGCGCCGGCTTTCGGCCGGCGTCGGCTCCGGTCTGGTCTTCTCCGCGGTCACCAACACCTCCGGAATGGCCGCCGTCCTGTCGAAGCTGCCGCACAACCGGGCCCCACGCTCGGCTGCCGACTTCGACGCCACGCTGGACGCCCTGCAGGGCTGAAGCGGTCCGGACGGACCCGTACGGCAGGAGCCGTTCACGCCACGCGCGTGACCGGCTCCTGCCGTGAACAAGCAGGTCAGAGCTCGCCCCGGACAAGAGCGAGCAGCCGGTCCAGCAACCGCGGTCCCCCGGCGCGCAGCCCGTCGTGCTCGAACTCGTTCGTCACCCAGGTGCGCAGACCGCGGATCGCCGCGGCGGTGCGCAGCGCGTGCTCGGTGTCGACGTACATGTCGTCGTGATAGACGGCCGCGGCCACCGGTACGTCATTGGCGGCGAGCCGCTCGGTGTCGTACAGCTCGGGCCAGTCGGTACGGGAGGCAAGCAGTTCGGCGGTCTCCCGCAGTGGACGCAGGGCCGGGTCCACATCGAAGTGCCAGGGGTGGATGCTCTCGCCGGTGAAGAGCACGGGTGCGTCGCCGGCCAGGGCGGTGGCGGCGTCGAACTGCGGGAATTCTGCGCGGACCCGCTCGGCGGACCAGCCGGTGGGCTCCTCGCCCTGGCCGTAGATCGCCTCGTGCATCAGGGCGTACAGCGGGTGGCCCGCAAACGAATTGGCGGTGCGCACGGCCTCCTGGAACGTGTCGGAGAGCTCGGTGCCCAGCGGCGTACGGACAAAGGCGTTCTCCAGCAGGTAGTGCAGCTGATGGCTGCCGCTTTCGCCGCCCAGCATGATGCCGAGGGACTGGAATCCCTCGGGCGTCAGGCGGTGTCCGGCGCTTTCCGGGCGGTGCTCCAGGAGATACGCGGCGATCTCGCGGGCGCGCTCGACGTCCTGCGGGTAGCGGGCGTAGTGGGCAGCGACCTTCCGCTCGATCCGCGGGTACGCGGCCCGGTACACGTCGTCGGCGTGAGCGTCGAGCGAGGGAAGTCCGCCGGTGATCAGGACAGCCTCGAGCCCCTCGGGGGCAACCGACAGATAGCGGACCGCGCAGAAGCCGCCGAACGACTGGCCGAGCACCGTCCACGGGAGGCCGCCGGTCAGCTGCGGCCGGATCAGCTCGCAGTCACGCACGATGTTGTCGGACCGGAAGTGGGCGAGATAGTCGGCCTGCTCACGGGGGCCGCCGCGCAGCGGAAGAGTCTGCCGGTTGGCCGGTGTGGACAGCCCGGTGCCGCGCTGGTCGAGCAGCAGCACCCGGAACTCCTTCACTGCCCGCCCCAGCCAGGCCTCCGTACCGACGAAACGACGGGCACCGAAGCCGGGTCCGCCCTCCAGGTACACCAGCCACGGCAGTTCGTCGTCGACCCTGCCGCTCGCGACGGCCTCCCGGCCGAAGATCTCGATCTGCTCGCCGCCCGGATCGGCGTGATCGAGCGGGACGGTGAAACGGCGGTCGGTGAGAACGACGCCGGGCTGCCGGTAACTGGTCAAAAGGTGCTCCTGAATCAGACGTATCGCCGACAGTTCAGCACACGCCCGTAACTCCGACAGTCCCGGCCCGTGTGCGACGCGCCCGGGGGCTTCTCAGCGCTGTCATGACCCGGTTCGAGCAGGTCAGCACGGTCGATCCGGACGGTACAACCGCGGGCGCCGACCTGGTCGTCCGCGATCACCAACCGCCGGGACGGAGGCGTGCCCGGCACGGCCGTCAGCGCTTCCATCGGATGACCGGGCGGGTCCATTGCCTTCCGCCATTCAACCTGCCGCCCGCCTCCGCCGGACTTATGATCGCCATCCCGCGCCTTCGCGGGCCTGCGTTCAGCTGCCGCACTCCGCAGCCGGGGCACCACTGATCAGGGGGACGAGGAGAGGCCATGGGCACTCAGTTCGAGGCGACAGTCGAGATCGACCGACCGATCGCCGAAGTCTTCGCCTATCTCGCCGACGGCGAGCACGACCCGGAGTTCAGCCCGCGAGTGCAGCGGATCGACAAGTCGCCAGCCGGGCCGACAGCGGTGGGGACGGTCTTCCGGAGCACGGTCAAGGACGCCGGCATGAAGACTCAGCGGGAGTTCGGGATCACCGAACTCGTAGCCCCCACACGCATCCGCTGGGCGGAACGCTCGAAGAATCTCGTCACCGCCGCCACCGGCGGCTACGACCTCGAGGCCACGGCCGACGGAAGGACCCGGGTGCGGATCTTCAACGTCCTGGAGGGCCACGGCATCGGCAAGCTCCTCGTCGGCTTCGCCGCCGGTGCCGCGCGCAAGGACGCCCCTGCGTTCGGGCAGCGGATCAAAGCGGCGGTTGAGGCGTCGGGCGCCCATTGAGAGCGCTCGCTCCGCGTATCACCGATCCCGACGACCAGTCGGCCGGCGCCACAAACACCGCATAGGCACAGCTCACCGCTGCCGGTGCGGGGCAGTCGGCACCGGACCGCGGCAACCCGACTCGCACGCCACAACAGGACCCGGCGCGCCGAGGGGCACGGTCCGATCGATCCAGACGCCCCGCTTCTACGCTGTTTCCATGGGGAGGTGACGAAGCTCCCGGTGGATGGGTTGCCGAGCAACGTCTTCCACCAGGAGCCTCGAGTGCCTGTCAACCCCTCTGCCATCGACCTGCCCAGCTCTGCCCCGGGGGTTCGTGGCGTCGGAGTTGACGGCGCACCGGCTGCCGGTCGGGGCCTGGCGGCGACGTCCTTGTCCGACGCGACGCCCCTGCCGGCCCTGGCCGACCTCCCGGAAACCCCGGACCGATTCCGACGGACCGCGGGTTCCACGTGATGCGGGTTGCGGTGTTACCAGCTGTCGTAGCGGCCACCCATCACCAGGAAGCTGCCCACGACGGCATCGTTGGCGAACAAGCCCCCTTCGACCGAGGGAGTCACGACGCCGTGGGTGGCGCCGTGGGGACCGACGGTGGCGACCGGAGCGCCGTTGTCGCAGGTGGACCCGCGGTAGACCTGAACGGTCTTCCAGCTGTCGTTGCTGATGCTGAAGCTGCTTGAGCCCAGTCCGCTGGCCGCGGTGATGCAGCCCTCAGTGGCAGCGGAGTACGTCCGATCGTTGAATTGGATTCTTCCTTCTTCCCCACGGTCGTAGCCGCGGTCGCGACCCCCGTAGCCGCGACCCTCGTCATCGCGGCCGCCATAGTCGCGGCCTCCATCATCACGGCCCCCATCGTCGCGGCCTCCGTCATCACGGCCCACGTCATCACGGCCCCCGTTATCACGGCCGCCATTCCCGTTCCCGTATCCACTGCCCCCATCGGGGAGCGTCCCGGCAGGGTCGTTCTTCGGGACGGACGGGTCGTTCTTCGGGACGGACGGGTCGTTCTTCGGGACGGACGGGTCGTTCTTCGGGACGGACGGGGCGGCCTTCGGGACGGGCGATACGGGCGGGGCGGCCTGGGTGGATCCGTTGGCCGAGGCATAGGTGATGCCGGTGATGGCAAGGACTGATGCGCCTACGACGGCGGCGGTCACAGCGAAGTTGCGCGTGATCATGTCACTTCTTCCTGTCTCAGAGACGCCGGCCGTACAGCCGACCTGTGATGAAACGTACTGATGCCCCCATTAGCTGTCATATTGGGCATATCGAAGGTGTGACACCAGGGGGCCGAGCGGGCGTACGCACGAGAAGCGGCAGCCCGCACTGCTACGTCAGTCGGGTGGACGGATCCGCCGGTGGCGACAGGGCGCGGTCAGCCGTAGCGGTCGGAGAGCGGCTCGACAGGCGAAGCAGTGGTCATTCCGGTCGGACCCGCGGAAGGGATGGGGAAGCCCGGCGGCACCCACAGATAATCTCTCCGCAAGGAGAGCCGACCGCGAGGAGTGCACCGCCTCGCTCACCATGAAGACGACCTCAGGGCCTCCGCCGTCCCGGGGCAGCAGCCTCGCGAACGCCTCACCGAGTTCCTCGCTCTACGCGATCTGCTGATTCAACTGCTCGTCCTTTCCATGGAGTTCGCCACCCATGATGGTTACCGCAGCCAGCCTCTGTGGACGTAGCACACAGGGGGCGACCACGCCTGAGTACGCGTACCCAGGTCGATTGCTTCGCTCGGCCCTGGCGCGGCCTATCTACGTCTCCCATGATGCAATCCCCTGAATCTAAAGAGGCGTTCATGGTTTGCGATCTGCAGCTGCGCACTGCCACCCCAGAGGATCTTGAGTGGATCCACGAACTGCGTCACAGGGTGTACGCGCAGGAGTTGGGCCAGCATGCGCCTGATCCGTCCGGGCAGCTTCGCGACGGGCTGGACGGTGACAACGTCTACCTGGTCGCGGCGCGAGGCGCGGCCCGAATCGGCTTTGTCAGCCTGACTCCACCCTGGTTGGGGCGGTATGGGCTGGAGAAGTACCTCATGCGTGACGAACTGCCGCTGCTGGCCGACGACGACCTGTTCGAGGTGCGCGTCCTCACCGTTGAGCCGAGCTGGCGAGCCACCGCGGCGGCACCGCTGCTGATGTACGCGGCGCTGCGCTGGATCGCCGTCCGGGGCGGCCGGCGCGTGGTGGCGATGGGGCGTAGTGAACTGCTCGACATGTACCTGGCCGCCGGCCTGCGCCCGGTCGGCCGTACTGTTCACAGCGGTGCGGTGACGTTCGAGGTGCTGACCGGCAGCGTTACCGAGCTGACGAGGCTTGCGATGGACCGGTACGGCACCACGCTGGAGCGTCTGCGGTCCGCAGTGGACTGGCGGCTGGACGTGGCGTTCGCACCCCGGCCGGACGGCTGCGAACATGGCGGCGCCTCGTTCACCGCCATCGGCACTGACTTCCGTAACCTGCACCGGCGCCAACGCATCGTCGCGGCCGACGTATTGGACGCCTGGTTTCCGCCGCCCCCTGGGGTGCGGGCGGCGCTCGCGGAAGACCCGGCCTGGGCCGCCCGGACCTCTCCGCCGACCGGCGCCGAGGGACTGCTGGCGGAAATTGCCACGGTCCGGGCGCTGCCGACGGAGACGCTCGCGGTCGGCGCCGGTTCATCCGACTTGATCTTCAGGGCGTTCGGTCAGTGGCTGACCCCGGAGAGCAGAGTGCTTCTGATGGACCCTGGCTACGGCGAGTACGCCCACGTCACGGAGAAGGTGATCGGATGCCGGGTGGACCGGTTCCGGTTGCGTCGCGAGGACGGCTGGCGGATCGATCCGGACCGGCTGTCCGACGCCGTCAGGTCTGGCGGCTACGACCTCGTGGTGGTGGTCAACCCGAACAACCCGACCGGACGCCACGCACCGGTCGCGGAGCTGCGCTCGCTGATCGCCGCCGCGCCTGCCCGCACCCGCTGGTGGATCGACGAGGCGTACCTGGGCTATGTCGGCCTGACCGAGTCGCTCGCCGACCTCGCCGCGTCGGACCCGCGAGTGGTCGTCTGCAGTTCGCTGTCCAAGATGTATGCGCTGTCCGGCATGCGGGCCGCGTACCTGGTCGCCGAGCCGGCTACCGCGGCGCTGCTACGCCGATGGACTCCGCCCTGGCCGGTGAGTCTCCCGGCACAGCTGGCCGCAGTCGCTGCCCTGCGCGACCCGGCGTACTACACCGACCGCTGGCTTCGTACCCACGTGCTGCGAAGGCAACTGGCCGCCAAACTGGCCGGGTTGGGCGAGAACGTGATCGTCGAAGAAGCCGTGGCGAACTTCCTCACCGTGAACCTGCCGACCGGCGGGCCGAGTGCCGCGCAAGTGGTGAACGAGTGCCGTCGCCACGACGTATATCTGCGCGATCTGTCCCCGCTGTCATCGCGGTACCAGGGGCGCAGCGTGCGTATCGCGGTCAAGGACACGGCCGAGAACGCGCGCATTGTGGCCGCCTTCCATGCCTCCCTGGACGAGCTGCGCCCGGATCCGGTCTCGCTCGTTTCGGCACCTCGGTCCGTTCTCGCCGCCGGATCCGCTCTGTGATCGCTGTGGCCTCTCTGGCACCCTTCCTCGGCGGGGCGCTGGTGCTGAGCGGCATCGCGGTGGCGGTGTCCCGGCGCCGCGAGCTGCTGATCCGGTGGTGCGCCTGGGCGGTGGGAGTGCCACTGGCCGTCGGTGCGTTCTGGTGGGGCCGCCCAGGCGCCGCAGCCGTCGCCATCGCAGCTGGGGTGATTGCGGTGATGGAGTTCGGTGGGCTGATGCGGTTGGGCCGGGCAGACCGGGTAGTGCTGGCCGCAGCGGTGGTAGGCGTGGTGCTGGCCGCCTGGTTGGCGCCAGGGCAGGTGCTCCGAGTGGTTGCCATCGGGGCGCTCGCGGTGGCCGCGGTGCCGCTCCTGGCCGGCGACGCTGATCATGGACTGCGCCGACTCGGCGCCGGCCTGCTCGGGCTGGCCTGGCTGAGCGTGACGGCCGCGCTGGTGACGCTCGGTGCGGGCGCGCTCGTCCTCTTCGCAGCGGTCTCGATCGCCGACATCGTGGCGTACTTCGCCGGTCCAGCGTTGGGTGGGCCGCGACTGTCACCTCTGTCACCGGCCAAACGGTGGAGCGGCACCTTCGCCGGGGCCGCAGCCGGCCTTGGCGTACTTGCCGTGCTGTCCGTGCTGAGCTGGCCGATGGCGGTTGCGGTGGCGGTCGGCGGTCCGGCCGGCGACCTTCTCGAGTCCATGGTCAAAAGAGGCGCACAGGCGAAGGACGCAGGCCATTGGCTGCCCGGCTCCGGCGGCCTGCTGGACCGGATCGACTCGCTGCTCATCGCGCTGGCAGTCCTGCTTGTCCTGCCCTGACCCTCATCGCCCCCGGCCGGACAGCGGACACAGTGACGAAGGACTGACGCCGAGGCACGCACCTTTGCCAGGAAGGCTGCGCTCACACCGGCGAATCTGGCGAGGTCGACGCACGCGCACGCCTGCAGACCGGCCCGAGAACCCGCGAACCTGCGCTTCCTCCAGCAACACCCCGACCTGGCCCTCGGGACGCCCGCCCCCTCCGCTACTTCGAGCGCCGCACCTTCCTCCTGGAGATGCTCGCCGGATTCTGCGCGCCCTGCTGCCCCTGCTCGTCCGTCACGGCTCGCGAGGTGCTGGTACGCCGCATGGTGTGTCGAATCGTGTGCCGCACGGTCCGTTGAGCCACGGGCCCGAGTTCTTCCAGGACGTTGGCCAGGGTGGCGAGCTGCTCCAGTGCATCGAGTGCCTGTTCGGCGCCGTCATGGTCGACTCCTTCGTACAGTTCCAGACCGACGAACGACGCCGCCACCGCCCGGGCCAGACCGGCGGGGTCGGTGAAGGCGGCGAGCGCGGTGGAGCCGAGGACCCGGATCAGAACCTTCTCGATCTCGTCGATCCACAGCTTCAGTCCGGCCGCGGTTGCCGGAGCGAGCCGCGGTTGGGTCTGGGCGCCGGCCAGGAGCTGAGCGAGGAAGGCGACGTGGCCACCCGCCCGCTCCTCGGCATGCAACTCGCGCCCGCACTGGAGTAGTTCGGTGAGAGTGCTGACGGAAGCCAGGCGGTCGCGATAGCGGACCACGCGCTGTTCGGCCCCGTAGCGGCAGGCTGCTGCCAGGAGTTCGTCGACGGAGCCGAAGTGGTAGAAGACCAGAGCCTGGTTGACCCCCGCGGCGGCCGCGACGGTGCGGGCAGAGGTCTTGGCGATACCGTGCTCGGAGAGCGTGTTCAGGGCGCCTTCCATGAGTTTCGTCCGGGTGTCCTGGCCATCGGTCGCCCCAGTCACGCCCGCGCTTCTTCCCGTACGGGGCGCAGGCCTGCGCGGACGCCGTGCCGGCGGGCGTCGACATAATGGGCACGGAACGTTCCCTCGTATCCGAACAATGGACCGAAGCGCCGGTTGGTCACTGCCACCCGAATACGGAACCGGCCGGTCATGTCGTCGAAGGACTCGCGCACCTCGGCGTCACCTCCGAGGAGTTCTGGGACACGGAGGTCGAACGGCCCCTCTCGGAAACGGTGTTCGCCGGATCGGATCAGAAGAGAACCGTCGGGCTCGGCGCTCAGCCAGAGATCGCTGGCGAGATGCTGGTGGGTGCCGAGATAGTCCAGAACACAGGACCGTTCGGGGCTGTGGATCATAGTGGCGTCGAACCGCCGCGTACCGCCGGGCAGCGCGAACGTGCGCACGAAAGTGACGGTCTCACGGCCGAAGGTGTCGGTGTACGGCACGTTCTCTATCGTGAAGGGGATGTGACGGCCGGCCCGGGGAACGAGGACATTGCGCGTGCCGCCGAGGACAAGGAACGGCTTCACGAAGGGCCGGCCGTGCCAGATCCGGTCCATGACACCGCGGCCGATGCATGCCTCCCCGCTCTCCAGGCCGACCGAGAAGCGCCGTCGCAACTGGGGATGCAGCCGGTCGAAGTCCTGGCCCATGGCAAGGCGGAAGATCGAAGTCATGGGTTCTCCAGACGGGCGAGGAGGGTGGGAGTGGCGGTCCGGGCCGGAGGTCTGCGCAGACAGCGACGCGCCGCGGGTGTGGTGGACAGGGGCGGCAGCAGGAGCGAGGCCATGACGGCAACCAGCGCGGCGGCAGGCCCGAAAGGCAGGAGCGAGAGGACCGCCAGCAGCCGGACGCCGAGCTCGGCGAGCGCGTGCCAGAGCGAGCGGGCAGGGCTGATGCCGCGTTCGCACCAGAGCCGCAGCCGGTCGAAGGACCAGGCGGTGGCCCAGCCCATGAGCGGCCGGAAGAGCAGCCGGTCCACGCCGGCCCCCAGGCGACCCCAACGCGTCCTGTAGTCGTAGCCGGTCAGGAAACGGATGCCGTCCGGTGTCGGTACATAGCGCCAGTAGCCGCTGCCCTCGGCCAGCAGGGAGAGTGGATGGGCCGATGCGAACCGCAGCGCCGAGACCCGCTCCCCGTCTGCCCGACGGCGCTCGCCCGCACTGATGCCAGTGCCCGTGACGGTCAGGAAGGGGAGCACCCGGGTCGCGTAGCGGAACCGTTGGGCATCGCTGGGCCCGCCCGGCAGACAGGTGATCTCGGTGAAGCGGAGATCCCACCGCTGGTGCTGCACAGGATTCTGGGTTCGCTCCCAGAGGTCTTCAAGGTCTGCGCGAATGCGCGTCTCGACGTACAGCCCCATACCGCCCCAGCCCCCCGCTCCGCAGCATTTGAGCGACCGCTCAACCTGCTGTCGACGCGGACAGTAACAGGGAGTTGAGCGATTGCTCAAGCAGGCGGCGCCCGCACGTGAGAAGCCCCCGCCGGGACGCATGGCGACGATCGCTGCCAGATGGAGCGCAGCGGGAACCCTCGCGCCCCACTCCTTGTTCCAGCTCCGCGGACAGATCGCGGGCCACCGTCCCCGACTGGGCGAGCAGCACCGTTCCGTGGAAGGCGGTGGTCGCAGCCCACGGCGACAGCGTCAACGGCAGCGGGCGTGCGCAGAGCACCCATGCCGCAAACCTCTGCTCCGTTGCTGTGGACGTCGATCCGCACAGGCGGCTGGCATCCGTCTCTCTGCCCACGGGGCCCCACTCCATGGGCGCGAAGTCCGGCCCTCCATGTCTTCGCTCTCACCACGAACCGACCGGGCTCGGCGTCATGACCAGGCCAGCAGTTCGTCCACCGGCCACGACGTGATGACCCGTTCGGCAGGCACGCCACACTCCTCTGCCCGGGCGCAGCCGAAGATCTGCCAGTCGAGCTGTCCCGGCGCGTGCGCGTCGGTATCGATCGCGAACAGCACACCCGCGTCGACGGCCCGCCGCAGCAGACGCCGCGGCGGATCTAGCCGCTCCGGACGGCTGTTGATCTCCACCGCGGTGCCCGCCTCGGCACACGCGGCGAAGACCTCGTCCGCGTCGAACTCCGACTCCGGGCGTCCCCGGCCGGTGATCAGACGGCCCGTGCAGTGCCCCAGCACATCCGCCTGCGGATGGCGAACGGCCGCGACCAGCCGGCGCGTCATGGCCCGTGCGTCCATCCGCAGCTTGGAGTGCATGGACACGACCACCACGTCGAGCTGTTCCAGCAGTCGGTCCTCCTGGTCGAGGGAGCCGTCCGGAAGGATGTCGCACTCGATGCCGGTGAGCAGCCGGAACGGTGCCCACTGCTCGTTGAGTTCGGCCACGACCTCCAATTGGCGGCGCAGCCGTTCGGGCGACAGTCCGTTCGCCACAGTCAGCCGGGGCGAGTGGTCGGTGAGGACCGCCCACTCGTGCCCCAGCTCGATCGCCGTCCGTCCCATCTCCTCGATCGGACTTCCGCCGTCCGACCAGTCGGAGTGCAGATGACAGTCGCCACGCAGCAGGGCGAGCAGCGTTTCACCCCCTTCCGCAAGGGGAGCCGCGGCGGCGTCCTCCAGCCGCTGGAGGGAGCCCGGGACCTCCCCTGCCAGCGCTTCACGTACCACCTGTGCCGTCTTCGGCCCGATGCCCTTGACCGACTCCAGCGACCCCGACGCCACTCGTTCCTCGATCTCGTGGCCCGGCATCGCCCCCACCGTGGCGGCGGCCTTACGGAACGCCTGGACGCGGTACGTGGCGGCCTGGTCGCGTTCCAGCAGGAAGGCAATCCGTCGCAGGGCATCGACCGGGTCCATCAGCACCTCATTTCCGGCCCCGGCACGACGGGGCTGCGCCGCTGCTCCCTCCACGTTGGCACAGCCCGCCAGCATGCGGCATCTCGTGCACGGACGGTGGCCCGCGTCCGGTGAGACACGTGTCATGGGGTGCGCATTGCGCCGAGTTCGCCCCTCGGGCAAACCGATCACCAAGCGGGTCGGCGGGGCGCAGGGACCAGTGCCACGGTCCGGTGTCCGGCGATGACGTTCCCGCCCTGTCAAGGGCCCCGCCCGCTGGGAGGACCCGCACGCGCCCGACTGCTGAGAGCCTGTCGGGTGACCTTCGATCGGAGAGCGGACGCGGCGTGGCGCGTGCGATTCCAAGGCGCCGGGATGGCCTCGGATGGGGTCTCCCCTACTCGAACGAAGCTGAGAGCTTGGGGAAGGAGCTACTAGGGCATTTCGGCAACGCCGGAAGCGTGCGTGCCACGCCGTGGCCGCCGGATCAGAGGTCGCCCGACAGGCTCTGAGGCCCGGACCTGCTGCCCCGGTGACACCGAGGCGCTGTGGACGACGCACTCCCCGCACGCCGCGGTGGCCCGCCCGCGGCAGAACCGTCGGAGGGCCACCGGGTGGTGAACGAGCACGTTGTGCGCCGGGGCTGTATCCCTCTTCCCGGTGGCGCCCCGCTGTCTATGCGTCGGGCTGTTCACCTTCGAAGGGCTGCGCAGCCCGGGTGCTCCCGGGAAGCATCAGTGCTGAGTCCGCGTGGAGCGTGAGGCGTACGGGTGTGAAGTCGGTGGCGTCGACCGACGACTCCCCGGTTCCGGGATTGCGGGCGTAGCGCGGATGGGCGCCTCCGCTGATCTGCCAGCGGATACGGTGACCGGCGGCGAAGCGGTGGGCGGTCGAGCTCATCGGTACGGTGACCATCCAGGGCTCCTGCTCAACCGTCCGCAGCTGAGCCAGCCCGTCACAGACATTGATGGAACGGCCTTGTGCGTCCACGTCGCACAGTCGGGTGAAGACGTCGGCGTATCCGGTGTCCGTGGAGATGCTCAGCCGCGCGAAGACCGGGCCGAGGACGTCCACGGGCTCGGTCAGCGGCGGGCCAGTGAACGTCAGGACGTCCTCTCGGGCTTCCAGGGTGCTGTTGTCGCGGGGGCCCGCGGCACGGGAGAGCAGAGGGCCGCCGATGGACGGGGTGGGGTCGGCCGGGTCGTAGCGGATGGACGTCAGCGGTGTGTTGTCCGTGGGTGCCTGCTGGGTGAGATACCCGTCCGGGGCGGGGAACCATGACGTCGCGGCCGGAGACAGCGGCCAGTCGTCGAGGTCCCGCCACTCGCTTGCACCGCCGACGTGCACGCGCACTCCGGTGGGACGCAGGCCGGAGCGGTCGGCGCACAGGTGCGCGCGCAGCCAGGCGAGGCTCTCGGCGAACACCTCGGGCCAGCCCTGTTGAAGTGCGGAGGTGTGTGTCCACGGGCCGACGAGCAGGGCGGTCTCGCACCCGGCCCGACGCAGCCGGCCGTACTGCTCGAAGGTCTGGTCGGCCAGCGCGTCGAACCATCCGGTGATCAGGCCGGTGGGCACGGTCAGCCGCTCCGCCGCTTCTCCCGGGGATGCGCCCAGCCAGTACGGGTCGTTGGCATCCGGGTGCGTCATCACGTCGTCCAGCCAGGGCACTTCACTGCCCAGGGCGGACACGTGGGCCCCGCGCAGCGGCTGCGCGGTGGTGATGGCGCGCAGTCGGCGCTGCAGGCGCAGCGTCGCCCTCACGAAGGGACCGATCCCCCGATGCTGGTAGGTCATGCCGACACCGACAGCGAGGGCGTTCTCCAGGCGGAGTGCACCGTCGGTGTGAAACAGGGCGTAGGGATCGTGCAGCCCCACCTGCACCACCATCGCCTTCAGCTCCGGTGGCGGGTCCAGGGCGAGCGCCCACTGCACATATCCCAGGTAGCTGGGGCCGACTGTGCCCAGTAGTCCGTTGAACCAGGACTGCTTTCGAAGCCAGCTCACCGTGGCCTGGCCATCGTCGGCCTCGTTGCGCCACAGATCGAACCGGCCACCCGAGCCGCCGGTGCCGCGGCAGCTTTGCAGGACCACGTGGAAGCCCTGTTCGGCGAAGAGCATGCCGTACATGGGTGACCACGGCACGCCCCTGCCGTACGGCGAGCGCACGACAAGGGTGGGGAAGTCCCCCTCCGCGCGCGGAAAGTAGTGATCCGTACGCAACGGACTGCCGTCGGCGGCCGGAACCACCAGTCCCGGCTCCCACCCGGCTTCATGCCGCTTGGCCGGGAGATTGCGCCAGGTCGCTCTCATCATCCGTGCGGACAGCGGCGGCTTCCCGGGAGGCGGTGTCCAGGCCGGCCTCGGCACGGCGTCGTGCGTGCGTGATGTCATCGTTGCCCTCCACTATTCTCGTACTACGTACGAGAATAGTGGATGCTTGGATGGCTTCCACACGAGAGATAGCGGCGAGGAAAGGAAAACGGAGATCCGTACCCCTGACGGCGGGTCCGGCGCCACGAGCGCCGACCCCCAAGAACTCTGGCTCGGCCCCACCCGGCCCCGCAGGGGGCGCAGGCCCACCTTCAGCCGCGAGGCGATCACCGCGGCAGCCGTCGCCCTCGCAGACGCGGAAGGGCTCGACGCGGTCACCATGCGACGGGTCGCATCACAGGTCGGAGCCGGCGCCATGTCGCTCTACAGCTACGCCCCCGACAAGGAGACGCTGCTGGAACTGATGGTCGACCACGTCAGCGGTGAACTACCGACGGCCGACTCCCCCACCGGCGACTGGCGCACCGACCTCAAGGCCATCGCCCACCTCCAGCGCGCTCACATGCTCCGGCATCCCTGGCTGCCCACCGCCCTGTCGGCCCGCCGGACACCCGGCCCCAACACCCTGGCCTTCCTGGAACGCGCCCTTGCCACCCTGCGGCCCACCGGGCTGGACGGCGCAGCGAAGCTGGAGATCTTCGCCCAGCTCACCGGATTCGTAGCCGGGCACGTCGCCCACGAGATCGCGCAGGCCGCAGCCGCGGGATCAACCGACCAGGCCGCAGCCGAGGCCCGCTACCTCGCCGCAGTCGCCGCGGACGGCCACCATCCGGAGCTCGCCGAGGCCCTCGCCACACCGGGACGCCCGCTCACCCCGGAAGCCACGTTCACCCGGTTCCTCAACCGCCTGGTCGACGGCCTCGACACCACCTGATCCGGAAACCCTCCGAGAAGGACACGGCCGACCCCCGAAGTTCGACACAGACGACTACAAACAGTGCCATGCAGTGCAGTGCGAAATCAACCGGCTGAAACGCCATCGGGCAGTGGCCACGGGCTACGACAAGTCGACCGTCCCCCATGAGGCCACCGTACTGGCCGCAGCCATCAAGGAATGGCTGCGACCAGCACTTTCGCAACAGACCCCAAGTGTATTGATCACGAACGCTGTTGCACGTGGAGTCAGAACGGGCCGTGGAGCGCGCCGAGCCGCTCTGTGAGCCGCAGGTTCTCGGAGTAGTCGACGGGACAGGCGATCACCGACACCCCGTCACCGGCCAGCGCACGCTGCAGCACCGGCAGTAGCTGATCGGCCGTCTCGATGCGGTAGCCGTGGGCGCCAAAGCTCTCGGCGTAGGCGACGAAGTCCGGATTGGTGAAGCGGGTGTGGCTGTGGCGTTCGAGTTCGAGCTCCATCTTCCAGGTGATCAGGCCATACTCCTCGTCGACCAGTACCAGGACCACCAGCGGGATGTGTTCGCGAACGGCAGTCTCCAGTTCCTGGGAGTTCATCAGGAAAGAGCCGTCGCCCATCATGGCCAGCACACGCCGCTCCGGACGGGCGAGTTTCGCGGCGATGGCACCGGGCAGCGCGAAGCCCATGGTGGACAGTCCGTTGGAGACCAGGCAGGTGTCCGGCTCGTAGGCCGGATACAGGCGGGCCATCCACATCTTTCCGGCGCCGGTGTCGGCGAGCACGATGTCGTCGCGACCGAGTGCCGCTCGCACGTCGGCGACCACGCGTTGCGGCACGAGCGGGCATGCGTCGCTCCGTCGTCCGTACTCCAGTTCCTCGTCGAGCAGGGCCCGGATGTGCGCACCGGGCCCTGACTCGTAGTCGAGGCTGTCCGGCAGCGCGGCCGCGAGCGCGTCCAGTGCCTGCGAGAGATCGCCCTCGACGCCGACCGTGACCGGGTAGTGCGCATCTACCTCGGCGGGAAATCGGTGCAGGTGAACGATGCGCTTGTCACCGTCCGGATTGATCTTCACCGGGTCGAACTCCTGCACTTCGTAGCCGACGCACATGAGGACGTCCGCGGTGTCGAAGCCGAAGTTGGAATAGTCGTGGCGCATAAAGCCGACCGCCCCGAGTGCGTTCGGGTGGTCGTCGGGGAAGACGCCCTTCCCGTGGAAGGTGGTCGCCACAGGCACGTTCAGCCGCTCGGCAAACCGCATGAGAGCCTTGGATGCCTTGCCCCTCGCGGCGCCGTGGCCGGCAAGCACGACCGGTCGGCGCGCCGTCGCGAGAACCTCCGCGGCCCGGGCGATCTGGGAGGGCGACGGCGCGTCGGCGTGGACCGTGTCGACCTGCAGGGGGTGGAGCGGCTCGGTGATCCGTGCGGCTTCGATGTCCTCGGGGACCGCTACGAAGACCGCACCCGGACGCTCGCTCTGCGCGGTCTTGAACGCCTTCCGTACCATCTCGGGCACCGCGACAGGACTGTGCACGCTCGCGGACCACTGGGTGACCGGCGCGAACATCGACACCAGATCGATGACCTGATGGGACTCCTTGTGTACCCGGCTCAGCGATCCCTGCGCGGCGAGAGCCACGAGCGGTGTGCTGTTGGTCGTCGCATCCGCGGCGCCCAACAGGAGATTGATCGCACCGGGCCCCAGCGTGGCCGAGCAGACGCCGGCCCGCCCGGTCAGGCGTCCGTAGATCTCGGCCATGAACGAGGCGCCCTGCTCGTGGCGGACCAGGACGTAGCGGATGTGCGAGCCGTCCAGGGCATCGACGAAGCGGATATTCTCTTCGCCCGGGATCCCGAAGATGTACTCCACGCCCTCGGCCTCAAGACAGCGGACCATCAGGTTCGCGACGTCCTCGGTCCCCGTCTCGGAGCTCTGCGGACCGGGGGTGCGGCGGGTGTCCATGGCCCCAACGTATGCACATGTCGGAGGGCGAACCACGCACCGGCCCCCGGCCGGGTGAAGGGCACGTCCGTCAAGGGTCGTCCTGCCGGGTGTTCGGCTGTCGGAGTGATCACCGGTGTTCGACTGTGCCATAACAGTCGTATCCGGATCCCTGCCAGCACGATGGCCGGTGTTGCACCGCCGTGACGGCCGGCCCCATCTGGGTCGGCGGAACACTACCGCTGTTGGCGTTCTGTGCAGGGAGAGTTCTGCCCGGCACCCGTTTCCGTCAGCCGACGGCAGGTCGAGGAGTACGCGATCGAAGCCTGGTTCTCCCGGATGAAGGCCGCGACACCTGACGATCCGCTGCTCCTGGTCGCGGCCGAGCGGTGGACCGGGTTCCAGCAGCCCGAAACCGCCGCTGAACTGGCGGATGCAGTTGCCGCGTTGAAGGCTGCGGAGGCCGGCGTGGAACGGCGGGCCGCGGCACGAGCCGGACACGGCCCCAAGCCCGACGTAAGCGTGATGTTCCGCCTTGCGCAGGCTCCAGATATGGGGTTGCTCAGCCTGAGGACGTCATCCTGGGGCTTCGCCGAGGACCTGATACCGATCATGGAAGTACAGCGCCGGTTTCACCGCCCTGTTCCTTGCCGACTCCAGATCGAACCCGTCGAATTCACCACCCCTTCCGGCACCGCCGTGTGCTGTCTGCAACCGCGGCTTGTGCACGACGGCCCCCCACAGAGCGGGAGAGGGGCACGGGTCAGGCAGGTGGCTCATTCCGCCGAGCGGACCCGTGAAAGTACTGGTCAAGTGAATGGCGGGAACGGGTCCAGGCGGTACGCGGGCAGCAGGCTGGCGACAGTGGCAGGGGCCTGTCAGCTGCTGATTCTACGAAGGAGAAGCGCCGATGGCGGAGATCTCTGCAACCCATGGCGACCTGCGAGCCCTGGTAATCAATTGCACCCTCAAACGTTCCCCGGAGCGGAGCAACACCCAAGGTCTGATCGACATGAGCCGCCGAATCATGGAAGGCCAGGGCGTGCAGGTCGATGTGGTGCGAGCGGTCGACCACGACATCGCCACCGGCGTGTGGCCGGACATGACCGAGCACGGCTGGGAGACCGACGAATGGCCGACCCTCTACTCACAGGTGATGGCTGCCGACATCCTTACCCTGGCGGGACCTGTGTGGCTGGGAGACAACTCTTCAGTTATGAAGCGGGTGATCGAGCGGTTGTACGCGTGCTCGTCGATCCTGAACGAAGCCGGACAGTACGCCTACTACGGGCGAGTCGGCGGCTGTCTGATCACGGGCAACGAGGACGGTGCGAAGCACTGCGCGATGAACGTGCTCTACAGCCTGCAGCACCTGGGCTACACGGTGCCGCCTCAGGCCGACGCCGGCTGGGTCGGCGAGGCAGGTCCGGGGCCGTCGTACCTGGACGAGGGCTCGGGCGGCCCGGAGAACGACTTCACCAACCGCAACACCACGTTCATGACATGGAACCTGCTGCACCTGGCACGACTCCTCAAGGACGCGGGCGGCATTCCGCCGCACGGCAACCAGCGCTCGGAATGGGACGCCGGCTGCCGCTTCGACTTCGACAACCCCGAACACCGCTGAAACAGACAGCCGGAACGGCGACCGGGGCGATCCGGGGAAACCCGCGTAGTGGTCGCGCGGGAGGCGGAGCGAGGACCGCCACCAGCCTGGCAGGTCGACGGGCAGTAGCTTGCGGGCCCTGTCTGCCTTGATCCTGTCCGACGGACGGGCCTGCACAATGCGGTGAATGAGCCGGTTGGCCCGGGCCGGCCAGTCGGCCAGCTGCATGTTGAAGTCGGCCGGCGAGGCAAACACCCGCCCCGGCAGGGGGCTGATCTCCAGAAAGCCATCGTCCCGCTCGACCAGCCCATTTGCTGGATTGGCGGGCCGGCACTGGACGATCCGGATGCCCAGCATTTCCGCGAACGCCGCGAAGTCTTCCGTCAATTGTGGCCGTCCGCCACCCACGAACCGACCGCACCCTCGTTGTCCCAGACCAGGCCTTGGGAACGCGCCGCGCCCGGTCAACAGCCGCCAGTGGCCGGCGATCAGGTCCGCCGCACTCCTCGTCAGCACCATCGCCGCGGTGATCCACCGCGGATAGCCGGCCACGATCACCAGCACCGGCGGGCTCGCGACCTGTCCAAACCTGAGCGGGATCTCCCCAAGATGGGAACCACAGGTAGCACTGGGCCGGTTCGCCCGGTTCATAGCCCGTCCGGGAGACCGGGTCCGCCGCCCGATAGACCGGTCACTTCTCCCGCGACATGCGTGGCATCGGCCACCTCGGGACGGGCGACCTGGAGGTCCGCCGTGGTGGGCGGTCAGGGCACCGCCGTTCCACGGTAGCCCCGCCGAGGCGGTAGCCCAGGCAGCACCGTGGACGGGGCCTGCGGCCGCGTGTCAGCGGGTTCCTTCTGCACCGGACGACCGGCCAGGGCCGCAACGATGTCGGCTGCGGTCAGCACCCCGGCCAGACGCCCGTCTTCCGCCAGCACCGGGAGGGCGTCGGATTCAGTAGAGCTCATGAGGTCGGCTGCGTGGCGCACGGTCTGCTCCACGTGTACGAGCGCCCGTCTGTGGCCGGCCAGGAGTTCGTCCACGCGCAGGCCGGACAGCGAAACGGCTGGTGCCGCACAGGCGACCGCTACGTCGGCCCTGTCCAGCAGGCCAGCACAGCGACCGTCCGGACGCACGACCGGAAGGTGACGGGAGCCGGATCGCTCCAGCAACTCCCAGGCCACGACTACGGTTTCGTCGACTGCGATCGTGACCACAGCGGTGCGCATCACGACGGCGACCGTCCACGCCAAGACCTCCTCCTCATCGTGGACCGCCCTCGGCTGCAGTTCCATGGTCGCCTCCTTCTTGTTTGCGGGCGTCGCCGCGGCGTCACGGGGAGGGCGTCGGTTTCCCTGCCTCGACGTGGTGGCCGTCCGGTTGCTGTTGCTGTTGGTGTTGCTGTTGCTGGAGTACGTCCAGGACCACGGATCCGTCGACAGTCTCGCGGGCGGTGAGCAGTCCGGCCAGGGTGTCCAGTGCCTCCCGGTGGTCGTGCGGCAGAGCCACGGCGCGTTCCTCGGCTTGCCGCACCAGGCGGGCTGTCTCCTTGTCGACGATGCGTTGGGTCTGCTCGGAGTAGGGCCGGTGGAGTGTCTCTTCGGTGCTCTCGCCGCCGAGGTAGCGGGGGGCGCCGGAGCCGTACCCGACGGGGCCAAGGGCCGGGGACAGGCCGAATTCGCGGACCATGCGGCTGGCGATCTGCGTGGCGCCGTCCAGGTCGTCGGCGGCGCAGGTCGAGCCCTCGCCAAAGACGACAAGCTCGGCGGCCCGGCCGCCGAGCCGGACGGTGAGCGCCGCGTCCCGCCGGCGCGAGCTGCTCCTTGCGCTCGGCTGCACCGCGGGCACGCTGGTGCTCGGCCTCCTGTACGGGGTGCTGGTCGCCGTCGCCCTGTCTGTCGCAGAACTCCTCGCACGCGTGGCGCGCCCGCACGACGCCGTCCAAGGGCTTGTGCCCGGACTCGCTGGCATGCACGACGTGGACGACTACCCGCAGGCCCGCACGACTCCGGGCCTGCTGGTCTACCGCTACGACTCACCGCTCTTCTTCGCCAAAGCGGAGAACTTCCGCCAGCGCGCGCTCGCCGCAGTCGACGAACAGGACGACGAGGTGAGGTGGTTCGTCCTCAACACCGAGGCGAACGTCAAGGTGGACATCACCGCGCTCGACGCGCTGGACGCCCTGCGCCGAGACCTGGAACGGCGCGGCGTTTTCTCCGCCCTGGCACGCGTCGGGACCTGCGAACACGACTGGACGCGTACGGCCTCACCGCGTCGGTCGGTGACGACCACATCTTCCCGACCCTCCCGACCGCCGTCGCCGCCTACCGTTCCTGGCGCGGGTCCTCCGGCGGTGCGATCGGGCCGCGCCAACCGTCCTGACGGGGCCGTCTCATCGGTTCCCCGGTCGATGAGCTGCCAGTCGCCGGCGCGCCTCGTCGTAGGCAGCCGCGTCCATCTCGCCGGAGGCGAAGCGGCGATCGAGGATCTCCTCCGCTGTCTCCCGACGCACCGTCGCCTCCTCGTGCGCGCCTCCGTCGCCGGACCGCTGGTGCGTAAGGCGCACGACCGCCCAGACCACGAGGCCGATCAGCACGATCCACAGCACAGGCATGAAGGCCATCCAGGCCCAGCCGCCACCATTCCAGTACATCGTCCTCCCCACCTTCCGAGGGAGCGGGCCGAGCGCCGGGGGTCGTCGCTCGTACCGTCCACGTTGCCGCGACGCGCCGCTCCCGGCCAGGGCTCTTCGGTCCCACCCTCATGGACCTCTTGGCCCTCGTCACACGCGGGAGGCGGCCGTCACGCCGCGTACCGACGGGTGATGGGCGGCGTGCTCACCCGGATCGGTGGTGACATGCGCCCTCCCCTCGCGGTGAGAGGGTGTATCTACGCCCTTCTCGACCCCATTCGCCCACGTCCGGAGTCAGTCCGGCATCCATGACTCGGATGCTGGGCCGGCCGATATCATCATGGTGCTGCTCGCGGCGATGTGCTGACGGTCGCCATCGGCGACCATGCCGAATCCATCGTCATCGGCCTCGTCGTGGTCGTGAACACCAGGGTGGGCGTGGTGCAGGAGGTAAGGGCCGAGAAGGCCGTCGCCGCGCTCTCCGCGATGTCGGCACCGACTGCACGCGTCGTGCGAGGAGGCACCGAGCGTGAGGTGGCCGCGGCGGAGGTCGTGCCCGGTGACGTGCTGCTGCTCGGGCAGGGAGACATCGTCCCCGCCGACGCACGTCTCGCGCAGGCGTCGGCCCTGCTCGTGGACGAGTCAATGCTGACTGGTAAGTCAGTGCCGGTGGCCAAGGACCTCCGCTCGAGGCTGCCGGACGCGGCGACGCTGAGCGCAGGCACCGTCGTGGTCGGGGGGCGGGAGGTGGCGACCGTGACGGCCACCGACCCGTCCAGCGCCCTCGGCAGGATTGCCGCGCTCCTGGAGGGCCGCGTGGAGCCGATACCGCTGCAGCGCAGGCTCGTGGCACTGGGGCGCGTCCTCGCACTGGTCACTGTGGCTCTGTGCCTCCTGGTGGTCGTGCTCGGCCTCCTCCGAGGCCTCGCGCGCGGGATGACGGCCGTGACCGGCATCAGCCTTGCGGTCGCCGCCGCGCCGGAGTCGCTGCCGGCCGTCGTCACCTTGGCACTGGCGCTCGGTGCACGCCGGATGGCCGCACGTCACGCCGTGGTGCGCCGCCTTCCTGCCGTGGAGATACTTGGCTCGGTAACCGTCCTGGCGACCGACAAGACCGGCACCCTCGCCGAAGGCCGCATGGTCGTCGAGCACGTCTGGACACCCCACGGCCTGGTGCGGTTCAGCGGTGTCGGCTACGAGCCGGGCGGCGAGGTCCTCGTCGACGGCAGGGCTGCGGCCGCCGACGAACTCGTACTGGTGCGGGAACTCCTCACGGCCGGGGCGCTCTGCAACGATGCGGCCCTGCGCCCTCCGTCCGCGGACGGCGATGCCACACAGCGCCGCTGGACCGCGCTGGGCCCGAGCGGGGGCGCCGCCTCGGCGTCCCCTCCTCGATCGGCGGCGGCGCCAATTGCCTGCTATGGATCAAGGCCCCTGGCCACTCCGACGGGATGTGCGGCGTGGCTCCCGACGTCTCCGTCGGCACGTTCTCGCCCTTTCTAGCCGAGGTTCTCGTCGACGGCCGGTAGCACCCGGTTGCGGTGCTGCCCTCTCAGGCTCGCAGCACTCGACAGCGGGAGCCCCGCAGGTCGTTCCGCAAACAGGACTCGCAGTGCCCCGGCTCACGCTCGAGGTAGCTGATCGCGTAGACGGCTTGCGGCCTCGAGGTTTAACTCGCTTATGTAGGCTGCGCGTTGACCTTGAAGTGAGCTTGACTCCAAAGAGGAGACCCCGTGACCGAGCAGTCGACGCCTTCCGATGTGCCCCAGCAGGGCGACCGGATCAACACCACGCAGCCGCATACGGCCCGGATCTGGAACTACTGGCTGGGCGGCAAGGATCATTACCCGGTCGACCAAGCAGCCGGTGACCAGATCCGCCAGCTGCACCCGGGCATCGGCGACTACGCTCAGGCGGATCGGCTGTTCCTCGGGCGTGCGGTGCGGTACCTGGTCGCCGACTGCGGGATCCGGCAGTTCCTCGACATAGGTACCGGCCTGCCGACAGCCGACAACACCCACGAGGTCGCCCAGCGGCTGGCGCCGGAATCCCGCATCGTCTACGTCGACAACGATCCCCTGGTGCTCGCCCACGCGCGTGCCCTGCTCACGAGCACACCCGAGGGGAAGACCGACTACCTCGACGAGGACCTGCGCAACGTCGACGTCATCTTGGAACACGCGGCGATGACGCTGGATTTCAGTGAGCCTGTCGCACTCATCCTCCTCGGCGTGGTGATTTTCCTCGAGGACGAAGCCGAGGCATGCGGCATCGTCAGCCGCCTGATGGATGCGCTGCCGTCCGGAAGCCACCTGGTCCTCTCTCACACGATCAAGGATCCGGCAATGCCCGATGTAGACGCGGCAGTGGCGTTCTGGAACGAGCACGGCACCCCGAAGCTCACCCAACGCACTCCTGGCCAGGTCACTCGGTTCTTCGAAGGCCTGGAACTCCTCGACCCCGGAGTGGTGTCGTGCAACCGCTGGCGCCCCGAGGCGGGTGCCACCGGCATGCCGGACGAGGTGGCGATGTTCGGCGGAGTCGCACGCAAGCGTTAGTGGTCAGCTCCGCACGATGCGGGTCTTCGGCGCGCAGCGGTCGAAGGCCTTCACGCGGTGGGCGTCGTAGGCAGCCAGGTAGGCCAGCGCGCCACCGCGGCCGTACTCGTGGTTGATGCGCATCGCCCGGGTTCGGCCCGGGGGCAGGGTCGGATGGCAGGGGCAGCGGGCCTGGACGGAGGTCTTCTCGTCGCTGGGCGAGGACGTACTCGAAGGCGCAACGCCCCACCGGGCCCCCACCCAAAGTCCGACGTTGATGAAAAGGTCACACAACGGGCTGTTTAGAAAATATAGTACTGCC
>NZ_JBEZKL010000087.1:0-30767 GCF_040704695.1 Streptomyces sp. NPDC048411 | reverse complement strand
GCGTTGTCGTCGGTCACCGACGCTCCGCGTCGACTCCCTCCTCCGCCTTGCCAGGCTTGCCCCTCGCCCCGCTCCTTCCTCCACCCCACCTATGTGCGCGGCCTCTTACCGGAATTGCCCCCTCTGCGAGCTAAGCGGAGGGGGCAATTCTGCATGGTTGAGCGCGGTACAGTGGGGAAGTCCCCTCCGCTGCCCGTGCCGACCGCATATGAGAATGCGCCCGCTCGCGACAAGATGCAGCCAAAGTGTTCGAACTCCTTGCGCCGTAAGTGGCCTTTGTCCGGCCCGACTTGCCCTGGAATCGCGTAAATTCCTCATATTCGGGCGATCGGTGCTGCCCAGAATTCTCGTCCGATTGACCTGTTGCAGAGGGCAGTTGGACAGATACATTCAGCCGCGGTCGACGCGTTCCGGCGCACGCACCCTCTCCTGTCGGAGGGTGAGTTCTGACCCGGGTCCGCGAAGTGCGGTCCTGTGCAAGGGCCAGTAATAGGGGAGTTAGGCATGGCTCAGGGCACCGTCAAGTGGTTCAACGCGGAGAAGGGGTACGGCTTCATCGCGGTCGACGGTGGTGCGGATGTTTTCGTCCACTACAGTGCGATCCAGATGGACGGGTACCGCACCCTCGAAGAGGGTCAGCGAGTTGAATTCGAAATCTCGCAGGGCCAGAAGGGGCCGCAGGCGGACATGGTCAAGCTCGCCGTCGGCTGAGCTCGACGCGGTCGGCCAACGACACTACTCACGCACGAAGGGCCCGTACCTCCGGGGGTACGGGCCCTTCGTGCGTCCCGGAGCCCGCCCGCGACCGTGCCGCAGCTGCCCGACGCCATCCGCGAACTCGAAGGGGCGCTTGCACTCGAAGGGGTCGAGTGCTAATCATTGGGCGTTAGCACTCTGACGTTGAGAGTGACAGAAGGACCGGGTCGGTGAGGCCCGCAGGCCCGGCGGGGCAAGGAACCGTCAGGCACGCAGGCCGTCCGTCGCGGGCGCCACACGGTCCGGAGCAATCCACCCCTGTCCGGGAGGACCACTTCACATGGCCAAGATCATCGCGTTCGACGAGGAAGCGCGGCGCGGCCTCGAGCGCGGGATGAACCAGCTCGCCGACGCCGTCAAGGTGACCCTCGGCCCCAAGGGCCGGAACGTTGTCCTTGAGAAGAAGTGGGGCGCACCCACGATCACCAACGATGGTGTCTCCATCGCCAAGGAGATCGAGCTCGAGGACCCGTACGAGAAGATCGGCGCAGAGCTGGTCAAGGAAGTCGCCAAGAAGACGGACGACGTCGCCGGCGACGGTACGACCACCGCCACCGTTCTCGCCCAGGCACTCGTCCGTGAGGGCCTCCGCAACGTCGCCGCGGGTGCGAACCCGATGGCCCTCAAGCGGGGCATCGAGAAGGCCGTCGAGGCCGTCTCCGCCGCTCTGCTGGAGCAGGCCAAGGACGTGGAGACCAAGGAGCAGATCGCTTCCACGGCCTCCATCTCCGCCGCCGACACCCAGATCGGCGAGCTCATCGCCGAGGCGATGGACAAGGTCGGCAAGGAAGGCGTCATCACCGTCGAGGAGTCCCAGACCTTCGGTCTGGAGCTGGAGCTCACCGAGGGTATGCGCTTCGACAAGGGCTACATCTCGGCGTACTTCGCCACCGACATGGAGCGCATGGAGTCGTCCCTGGACGACCCGTACATCCTGATCGTCAACTCCAAGGTCAGCAACGTGAAGGACCTCCTTCCGCTGCTGGAGAAGGTCATGCAGTCCGGCAAGCCGCTGCTGATCATCGCCGAGGACGTCGAGGGCGAGGCCCTGTCGACCCTGGTCGTCAACAAGATCCGTGGCACCTTCAAGTCCGTCGCCGTCAAGGCCCCGGGCTTCGGTGACCGCCGCAAGGCCATGCTCGGCGACATCGCCATCCTCACCGGTGGCACCGTCATCTCCGAGGAGGTCGGTCTCAAGCTGGAGAACGCCGGCCTGGACCTGCTGGGCCGTGCCCGCAAGGTCGTCATCACCAAGGACGAGACGACGATCGTCGACGGCGCCGGTGACACCGACCAGGTTCAGGGTCGCGTCAACCAGATCCGTGCCGAGATCGAGAACTCCGACTCGGACTACGACCGCGAGAAGCTTCAGGAGCGCCTAGCGAAGCTGGCCGGCGGCGTGGCCGTCATCAAGGCCGGTGCCGCGACCGAGGTCGAGCTCAAGGAGCGCAAGCACCGCATCGAGGACGCCGTTCGCAACGCGAAGGCGGCCGTCGAGGAGGGCATCGTCGCCGGTGGTGGCGTCGCGCTGCTGCAGGCTTCCGCCGTCTTCGAGAAGCTGGAGCTCTCGGGTGACGAGGCGACCGGCGCCAACGCCGTCAAGCTGGCGCTGGAGGCCCCGCTCAAGCAGATCGCCGTCAACGGTGGTCTCGAGGGTGGCGTCGTCGTCGAGAAGGTGCGCAACCTGGCCGTCGGCCACGGTCTGAACGCCGCGACCGGCGAGTACGTCGACATGATCGCCGAGGGCATTCTCGACCCGGCGAAGGTCACGCGCTCCGCTCTGCAGAACGCCGCGTCGATCGCCGCGCTGTTCCTGACCACCGAGGCCGTCATCGCCGACAAGCCGGAGAAGGCCGCTGCGGCCGCTCCGGGCGGCATGCCGGGCGGTGACATGGACTTCTGATCCTGACGGATCGGTAAGTGCCTGTACGTCGGCCCCCGGGACCAGTTGGTCCCGGGGGCCGACGTCATGTCCGGCGCTGGTGCGTTCAGGCGTTGGGGCGCTTGCCGTGGTTCGCCTTCTTCTTCTTGCGACCGCGTCGCTTGTTGCCTCGCTTGGCCATGGCGAATATCTCCTTATGTCGGGATTTGTCCATGCGTCAGTCAGCTTAATACCGCACCCGCATGTGGGGGCGTGGTCTCGGTGTTTGTGGTGGCGCGGCGCTGCTGCAGGCTTCCGCCGTCTTCGAGAAGCCGGCGCTCTCGGGTGACGAGGCGACCGGCGCCAACGCCGTCGAGCCGGCGCTGGAGGCCTCGCTCAAACAGATCGCCGTCAAAGGCCGCCGTGGCCGCTCCGGGCGGCATGCCGGGCGGTGACATGGACTTCTGATCCTGACGGATCGGTAAGTGCCCGTACGTCGGCCCCCGGGGCCAGTTGGCCCAGCGCCCACCTCGTCGGCCGCCGGTGCGGCGGGCTTGCTGCTGCTCCACCCGCCCCTCGGTCTCCCGCACCGGCAGGGCCGGGTCCTCGCCGCGCGGCGTCGGGGCACAGGCCACGCGGAACGGTACGGACGGGGTCACCGTGCGCGTGATCAAGCTGTTCAGTACGTGATGGCGCAGTGTCCGGGGGAGCGTTTCCCGGCTGATGCTCGCCGGTTTGGGGCAGGGCACTGTAGCCCGGACTGGTCTTGGGTGGAAGGGTGCAGCCGGGCAGGCGTCAGGGCCCGCCGGGCTGCACCCGGTTCAGAGGATTCAGTTCGTGGCGTCCGGCTTCACGATGTCCGGCAGCTTCGCCTCGAACAGCTTGTCGAGCTTCAGCGAGGGCAGGATGTGGCCCTGGTTGGCGGCGTTATTGGCCACGCTCGCGCCCCACGAGGAGGCCGCGAAGCGCTGGTTGGGCGTGCCGTGGTGGCCGGGGCTGTCGAAGCTGCAGTCGCCGACCTGGTAGAAGGACTTCTCGGTGTCCAGCACCCGCTTGGCGTTGAGGGCCTCACCGCGCGAGTGGGTGAGGAAGTACGTGCCGAAACCGTCCGCCATCAGCTCGGTGCGGCGGGTGGCCTCCGGCCCGGTGAGCGTGGTGTTGGCGAAGAGGCTGTCCTCGTACTGGACGTGGTGGCCGAACTCGTGGGCGAGGACGGAACGCGGACCGTTGTCGCCCAGGCCCAGCACGTTCAGTGCCTGAAGGATGCCGTCACCCATGACGATGCGGTCGGAGATGCCTGCCGGGTTCGGGTCGCCCTTCTCGGAGAAGGCGAACGCGTTGAAGGTGAAGAGCGGGTTGTCGCCGCCCTGGAGGACGGGGTCGGCGTTGACGAGGCTGATGACGAACTGGGCCAGTCTCTGCACCACCGGCTCGTTCTTGATCCCGAACATCAGTGAGAGAACGCGGGCCACCCGCTGCGGGGAGGAGAAGACCTCGCGGCCGTGCATCGGCACGAGCTGGATGTCGTCGGAGTTGATGTCCCAGAACCTCTTCAGGTCCTTGCCCTCGGACGTCAGCTCGTTGGTGTACTCGCCGTTGACGCCGAAGGTGTTGGACTTCGACTCGCTGCCGAAGTACAGCGCGTCATAGGTCGGTATGTCGAACACGCCGAAGACGTCGAGCCAGTCGCGCAGGTCCTGATCCTGGATGCCTGTCCGCAGGCCGGTCGCGTAATCCCTGAACGCCGTGTCCCCGCACTGGTGGTCGCCCGGGTTGATGATGCTGTTGCGGAGGTCCGCCCACTGGGTTTCGTGGATGCCGTACTGGGCGGCGGCGGCCTCGCGGCGCTCCTGCCAGTCGGCCGGCAGGTTGGCCAGCATCTCGTCGACGAGGGCCTTCACCTCCGGGGACAGGCGGGAGGTGTCCAGCGCGGCGCCGGGGGACGCGGTGGACGTGACGGCGGCGGACGTCGTGGCGTCCGCCGCCGTGGCCGGCAGGGCGGCACCGAGGGTGCAGGTGGCCGCGATCCCAGCGGTGACAGCCCAGGCAAGGGTCTTCTTCACGGGGGAACTCCTAAGTGTGCGAGCCGACGCGCGGAGGTGTCCCTGCGGAGTGAGGGAGGCGGTCGGCGGTGCCGGATGCAGAGTCTGCGAGGGACCGGCGTCCCGATGCAGCGTTCGTACGGGCGGAATCCGGCGTGGCAAGAAGGTGCCGGGACCGCTGATCCAAGACCCCTGCCCCTTCCGGCAGGCCTCTCGGGGCCGAGTGCGGCGGGTGCGGCCCGGCGGGCCTCAGAGCCCGCCGAGCCGCACCCACCCGGTCGTTCACGACACTCAGTTCGTGGTGTCCGGCTTCACGATGTCCGGCAGCTTCGCCTCGAACAGCTCGTCGAGCTTCAGCGAGGGCAGGATGTGGCCCTGGTTGGCGGCGTCATCGGCCACGCTCGCGCCCCACGAGGAGGCCGCGAAGCGCTGGTTGGGCGTGCCGTGGTGGCCGGGGCTCTTGAAGCCGCAGTCGCCGACCTCGTAGAAGGACTTCTCGGAGCCCAGCACCCGCTTGGCGTTGAGGGCCTCGCCCCGCGAGTGGGTGAGGAAGTACGTGCCGAACGCGTCCGCCATCAGCTCGGTGCGGCGGGTGGCCTCCGGCCCGGTGAGCGTGGTGTTGGCGAAGAGGTTGTCCTCGTACTGCACGTGGTGGCCGAACTCGTGGGCGAGGATGGCGCGCGGGGCGGTGTCGCCGAGGCCCACGGCCTTCAGGGCCTCCAGGATGCCGTCGCCCATGACGATGCGGTCGGAGATGCCTGCCGGCTGCGGGTCGCCCTTCTCGGAGAAGGCGAACGCGTTGAAGGTGAAGATCGGGTTGTTGCCGCCCTGGAGGACGGGATCGGCGTTGACCAACAGGATGAACAGCTGGGCCACGTTCTGCGCATCCTGGCCCTCGAGGCCGTACATCAGGCCCACGACGGGGGCCAGCCGCTCCGGGGAGGAGAAGAGCGCGCCGCCATGCATCGGCATGAGCTGGATGTCGTCGGAGTAGATGTCCCAGAACTTCTTCAGGTTCTTTCCTTCGTGCGTCAGCTCGTTGGTGTACTCGCCGTTGACGCCGAAGGTGTTGGACTTCGACTCGCTGCCGAAGAACAGCGCGTCGTAGGTGGGCATGTCGAGCACGCCGAAGAAGCTAAGGGCAAAGAGCAGCCCGGGGTCGGCGCCTTCCAGCATCTTCCTCGAGTAGTCCCTCATCGCCGTGCTACCGCACTGGTAGTCGCCCGGATTGATGGCGCTGTCGCGGAGGTCCGCCCACTGGGTGTCGTGGATGCCGTACTTGGCGGCGGCGGCATCGCGGCGCTGCTGCCAGCCGGCCGGCAGCGCGGCCAGGATCTTGTCGGCGAGGGCCTTCGCCTCCGGGGAGAGGCGGGAGGTGTCGAACGCGGAGCCGGAGGAGGCGGCGGACGTGACGGCGGCGGACGTCGTGTCGTCCGCGGCCGCGGCCGGCAGGGCGGCACCGAGCGTGCAGGTGGCTGCGATCCCAACGGTGACAGCCCAGGCCAGGGTCTTCTTCACGGAGAACTCCTTCGTGTGCGTTCGAGCCGACGCGCGGGGGTGTCCCTGCGGAGTGAGGGGCGGTCAGCTGTGTCGTACGCAGAGTCTGCGAGGAAGTGGCGCGCCGGTGAAGAGTTGGTGTTGTCCGAATCCGGCATGGCAGAAACCTGACAGGCCGCGCACCCTTGGAGATCACCGGAACCATCGCACCTGCCGTGCTGACACACGCAGAGCACTGTGTCCGACGGCACTCACCTCGTCCGGTCCCCGCATGTGATAATTGGCATATGCATTCAATGCATGGCATAGGTATCAGCACAACGGCCGAGGACGTCTACCTCACCCTCGTCGAGCGAGGCCCGATGGCCCCGGCTGAACTGGCGGGCGCCCTGCGCGTGGCCTCGCACGCCATGAGCACGGCGGTCGACGAACTGACCGGCCTCGGCCTGGTGGAACGGGACGACGCACGGCTTGTCGCTCACCCCCCACGTGCCGCGCTCGACCCCGTGGTGGAAAGCCGCACCAAGGAACTCGCCGCGCTGCGCAACGGCGTTGAGGAGCTGTCTCGCTTCTGGCGCGACCACCACATCGAAGGGGCCAGCTACATCGAAATCGCCCGGACGCAGGCGGCTCGCAGCGCACTCGTCCGGCGGCTCTACGACGAGGCCACCGAGCAGCTCCGCTGTCTGACCATCGGCTTCACCGGCCGATCGGCGCAACCCAACATGCTGGCCCCCGGTTTTCGGGATGCGCTGACGCGCGGCGTCAAGTGCTCGGTCGTCTACGGGGCCCAGGTGCTGCGCGACAGGCCCGGCCGGGAGGGCGTCCAGACCTCCATCGACCTCGGTGAGCGAGCGCGTGTCTTTCCCGACATCCCGCTGAACATGGGCATTTGTGACGACCGCTTTGCCCTCGTGTGTCCCCCTGCGAGTAATTGGGACCGTCGTCACCATATTGTCGTGCAGCGATCGGACCTCCTCGACGCGCTCATCGGCGTGTTCGAGTCGTTCTGGCAGATCGCCGTCCCGCTGCCCTCCGCCGTCGACACACCGAACGACATCGCCACAACTGCCACCGCCGAGAACCGGCAACTCCTCACCTTTCTCAGCGGTGGCCTGACCGACGATTCGATCGCCCGCGAACTCGGCGTCAGCGAGCGGACGGTGGCCCGCCGCATCACCCGCCTCCAGGAGGTGCTCGGCGCGCAGACCCGCTTCCAGCTCGGCGTCCAGGCGAGCCGTCACGGCTGGCTCTGAGGGGGCGTCACCCTCTGTTCGTGCAGCTCGCGCCATTCGGGGGCGAAGACCGACCGGACTATGTCCTTGCCATGGACACTGCGTCGGCCCTGCGCGAGCAGCAGGGCCCGGACTTCGTCGTGGCTCCGCTGCCGAGCGTTCGCGGCGAGACGGTGTGCCGGCTCGGGAACTGCTACGGCGTCAGCATCCTTCCCTACTTGGACGGCGTCCCCGGCGACTTCGGCCAAGCGCTCGCCGCATCGCGACGATGCCCGGTCCTGAACATGCCCACCGACAGCCCTCATTGGCGCGCGGGCCCACCGGACGTCGGTGGTGGGGGCGCCGGTCATGCTGTCGGTGGCATGACCTATTCTTCGCTCACTCGCCACACGTTCAGCACAGGTCACACACAGGGACTTTTACCTGTCAGCTGTACGCAGTGGCCTCACACTCGTTCCGGGGGGTTCGAATCACCATGCGTATGCGCATTCTCCCGGCCGCCACCGTACTGGCGGTCCTTTTCAGTTCGGCGGTGCTCACCGCCGCACCGGCGTCCGCCGACACCACCAGGATCATCCCGGTCGCGTCCGCGGACGACACGGTCGTCGACGGCATCCACCAGCGGCTGTACTTCAGCGACAGGTCTCAGGACAAGATCGTCGTCACCGACTACACCGGCAAGGTAGTCACCACGCTCACCGGCCTTCCCCAGGTCCGGGACCTCGAACTGAGCCCGGACTCAGGCACGTTGTACGCCGCGGTTTACGGCGCTGACAAGATCGTCGCCTTCGATACCGCGACGCTCACGCAGACCGCCGAGTACCCGACCGGCGACAGGACCATTCCCTCCCGGCTCGCCTACGCCGACGGCAAGCTGTGGTTCGGATACGGCGACCAGTGGGACTCCGGGCTCGGCTCGGTCGACCTGACCGCCGAGACGCCGACGGTGACGCTGGACCTGGCGGCCGGACACGACTTCGCCAGCCCGCCCAAGCTCTACGCCGACCCGGACAACCCGGGCACGCTGCTTGCCCTCGACGCAGGCATCAGCTCCGGTCCGATCCTCGTCTACGACATCTCCTCCGGCACCCCGGTGATCCGCGTGTCCGCCGAGAAGGGCGGCTTCTACAACGACGCGGCGCTCACCCCGGACGGCCAGAACGTCGTCGTGGCCGGGCCCGGGAAGCGCGCGCTCACCGAGTACCGGCTCTCCGACCTGGAGCAGATCCGCACCTTCCCCGTCCCCTCCGAGCCGGAGACGGTCAGCGTCGCCCCGGACGGCACGGTCGCGGCCACTGTCCTCGACACCGACGACATCGGCGACACGTACGTCTTCAGCGTCGACCCCGGCCGGCCCGCCAGCGTCCGCAACCTGTCGAACAACTGGATGCCCTGGTTCGGGCATTCAATGAACTGGTCGGCCGACGGCGGGAAGCTGTTCGTGGTGAGCGAGGGGGGCGAGAACGACTCCTCCGTGTTCAACGTCGTCGACGAACCCCGCAAGTACGTCGCCACGCTGAAGGCCGACGCCCCGGCCACCGCCACCCGCGGGAAGCCGCTCACCGTCAAGGGCTCGCTCACCTCCGGCCTCGCGCTGCCCGCCGGGACCCCGCTGGCCGTCACCCGCACCGACATGGAGTCGCCGAACGGCAAGTCGCTCGGCACCAAGTACCTCGGCGCGGGCGGCGCGTTCTCCTTCACGGACACCCCGCCGGCCGGCGCCAAGGTCACCTACAAGGTGGCGTACGCAGGTGACACCTCGCACACCCCGGCGACCGCCTCGGACACCGTCAACGTCTCCCGTGCCACGCCCGCGCTGACGCTGAACAACAACGGCAAGGTGTACGACTACGCCAAGAGTGTCACGTTCACGGCGCACCTCGGTACGACGTACAAGAACCGCACGGTCGAGATCTGGGCCGACCCCTTCGGCGCGGACAAGCCGAAGCAACTGGTGAAGACCGGCAAGGTCAACTCCAGCGGCAACCTGTCGTACACCCGGGTCATGACCCGGGACACCACGATCACCGCCGTGTTCAAGGGCGACGCCCGCTACGCCCCGAAGTCGGTCAAGTCCACGGCGTACGCCCGGGTGAAGGTCTCGACGGCGCTGTCCAAGTACTACCGGACCGGCAAGATCGGCTCCACGACGTACTACTACTTCCACAAGAACACCGACGCCATCTCCACGACGACGATGAGCTACTACAAGGGCCGCAAGCAGCGGCTGGAGCTCGAGGTGTACTACCAGGGCAAGTGGTACAACGGGGCCACCGAGTACTTCAAGCTCGGCACCAACATGAAGTCGGTCGTCAACCTGGGCCACCCGGGCACATCCGGCGTCCGTGCCCGGGTGCGCTCCTCGTACATCAACGGCACTTCCGGGGACAACGTGAACTCGACGACGTACGGCGCCTGGAAGTACTTCATCTTCACCAGCTGATTCGATGGCCGAGGTCTTACGAGGCCCTGGCGTCGGGGGCGCGTTCCCAGCGATGTACGGGGACGCGCCTGAGGGCTGCGGCTCTATGCCTTGATCGCGTCGGCAAGGTCGCGCCGCAGCCTTTACGCCTGGACGCGCTTGAGGTTGGCGACGAAGGACGACCACACCGCCGTACGGAACACGAGCGCCGGACCGTCCGGAACCTTGGAGTCACGGACCGGGACGACACCGGGGTGCCCGTCGGCGACTTCCAGGCAGTCACCGCCGCTGCCGCCGCTGTACGTCGACTTCCGCCAGCTGGCGACTTCGAGGCAGTCGCCACCGCTTGCACCGCTGTACGAGGACTTGTGCCAGCTCGCCGTGGTCAGGTCGTAGTCAGAACTACTGATCTTCATGAAGGTGATCCTCCGCCGCTGACTCGATCAGGGCCAGGGACGCTTCCGGTGACAATGCGCTGGCCACCACCAGATCGTAGGTCAGTTCGTAGTGCCTGACGGTGGCGGGATCATCCTGCAACTTCCCTGTGCCCAGGCCCTGGAGATAGACGAGCGGGGGCGCGTCCTCAAAGGACATCAGCTTGAGTGGACCCTCCATGGCCATGTGTGCGCCTGCGCCGAACGGCAGCACCTGCACGATGATCCGGTGTTCGCGGGCCAGTTTCAGGATGTGATGGAGCGCCTCTGCCATCGCTGCCGGTCCGCCGACCTCCCGACGCAGCACCGCCTCGTCCAGAACTGCCCAAACCAAGGGTGTTGTTGGATCGGACAGCAGGTGCGCCCGGTCCAGCCTCACCGTGGTCAGGTCGTCGATCACGCTCTCCGGTGCTGTCGGCTGGTACGCGCGGAACACCGCTCGCGCATACGCCTCCGTCTGCAACAGGCCGGGAATCAGCTGCGGTGCGTACTCCTTGATGGTCTTCGCGACGGCTTCCGCCTCCGCCGCCTCCGCGAAGTGATCCGGGTACTTCGACTTCTTCAGGGCGACGCAGTTCCGGACGAAGAATCCGTCCGCGTCCAGGATCTCGTCGAGCTTCTGGGCCTGGTCCACCTGCATCCGGCGCGTGCCGGACTCCAGCTGGCCGATGAACGAGCCGCTGACGAACAGCGGGAGGCCCAGTTCCTCCTGGGAGAGTCCGGCATGTTCTCTGCGGTGGCGGAGTTCGGCGCCGAGGAGGGCGCGCGGAGAGGAGGACGGATCGAGCTTCTTGGGCCCCGGCATGACAACTCCCTGTGACACACGTGCGGTTGTTGGTTCTGCGCCCCTTCCAGGTTAGCCGCGCGTTGGACACGCTGGGTGGGCATTGCGATTACGGAGCGTGGAAGGTGTGCAGGATGACCCATGCAGAGCGACGACGGGTTGCTGCCGGAAGAGTGCGGGAGGCGGAGGACGCGGTGGAGAAGCTGAGGCAAGGGCTGAAAGGCGTCGGGCTCGTGCTGCCGTCGCTGCGGGTCGACCCGGTGTCATGCGCGGGGAGCGAGCCCGCGCCGTTGGTGGACCTCGGTCGGTGCGCCATCGATACGGCGCTGCGGCTGAGTGCTGTGCTGGGCGTGGACGGGCAACAGGGAGACCGGGCATGACGGGTGAGGGGCTTGAGCCGTGTACGCCGGAACCCGGGTCGTTCGCGGTGGATTCCCGCGACGGGCGGGTGGGGCGCGTGATGGGGCGCGTCGGACCGTACGTACAGCTGCGGCCGCCGGGCGGTGGCGCGGAGTGGGACTGCCCGCCGGAGTCCGTGCGGCCGGCGCCGCCCGGGGAGGTGCTGCGGGCCCGGGTCAGGGAGGTCAACCGGGAGGGGCGGCTGCCGTGAGAAGCGTGAAGGGCGGCGCCCCGGCCGGGGCGCCGCCCCCCACGGTCGGGCCTGTTGCCCTACGGGGCGGGGACTTCCCGTACGAGCTTCGAGGTTCACGGGCATTCGTCATGAATGCGTAAAGTCAGGATTGGCGCTCCGGGAGGGCACCGTGGGAGACGGCGAGGTCGGTGCGCTCCTCACGCGATCGTGGGACGCTGAGGGAAGCGGCGAACCGCCGCAGAACCGTCGATCTACGCTCCCCGTCAGGCCACAGGAGAAGGGACCCGCGATGACCGCCGCGATGGTCGAGAACGACCGGCCCGCTGAAGGCCGCTCGTGGGAATACCTGCTGCAGACATGGCGTGAACTGGACGTGCCCGAGGGGTGGCGCGCCGAGATCGACGAAGGACGGATCTTCTTGGTACCACCGCCTCATGCGCACCACAACGGCATCGCGGAGATGGTGCAGCGGCGCCTGTATCGGGGCCTCCCCGATGAACTGGGCATCTACCAGACCCTGGGCGTACACGTTGCCCCGTTGGACAAGCTCTACGTTCCCGACCTGGTGGTCATGCCGTCGGAGCTGATCGTGGCAGCCGATCCGGAAACCAGCGATCCGATGAACGCCTCCGAAGCCCTCCTCATCGTCGAGATCACGTCGAAGGGCAATGCCCGGGAGGACCGGACGAAGAAGTACCGTGCCTACGCGCGCGCGGGCGTGCCGCTGTACCTGCTGATCGACCGGTTCGACACGCGTGGCGCGATGGCCACGCTGTTCACGGAGCCGAACGAGGACGGGACGTACAAGCACTCCGACGCCGTGCCGTTCGGGAAGCCGCTCACGCTTCCCGAGCCCTTTGGCACGACGCTTCCCACGGGGGACTTTCCGGTGTGACCGGGCACGGCTGAGGGCGGCACCCGGTGCGGGTGCCGCCCTCTGTTGCGTTACGAGGTCGGGCGCGGGCCGGTTCCTGCGCCGGGTCCGTGGTCGGGGGCCGGGATGCCGGTCGCCGTGAGCGTCGAAGGCGCGTGCCCCGGACGGGGTCAGGTGTTGCGCGGTGCGGCCGCGAGGGCGGCGCGGAGGTGGCCGTCCGACGCGGACAGGAGCGTGGCGGCGGTCGGGCCGTCGACCTGGCCGAGGATGGCGAGGATCGCGTTCTTCACCTCGCCGTCGGTGGCGGCGAGCGCGGCTTCGATCTCCGCGTCGGAGGCGCCGGTGGCAAGGGAAACGATCCGGCGGGAGCGGGCGCGCAGCTTCTCGTTGGAGGCGCGGACGTCGACCATGAGGTTTCCGTACGTCTTGCCGAGCCGGATCATCGTGATCGTCGACAGCATGTTGAGGACGAGCTTCTGCGCCGTACCGGCCTTCAGGCGGGTCGAGCCGGTGAGGAGTTCCGGGCCGACGACGACCTCGATGGGGTGGTCGGCCGCGGCGCCGAGCGCCGAGTCCGCGTTGCAGGACAGGCCGATGGTCAGCGCCCCCTTGGCGCGGGCGTGCTCGACGGCCCCGATCGCGTACGGCGTACGGCCGGAGGCGGAGATGCCGACCACCGTGTCCTCCGGGGTGAGATCCAGTCCGTCGAGGTCGGCGGCGGCCAGCTCCTTGCTGTCCTCGGCGCCCTCGACGGCCGTGACCATCGCGGACGGACCGCCCGCGATCAGACCGACCACCTCGGACGGGTCCGTGTTGAACGTGGGCGGGCACTCACTGGCGTCCAGGACGCCGAGCCGGCCCGCGGTGCCCGCGCCCGCGTAGATCAGCCGGCCACCGCGGGCCATGCGCGCGGCGACCCCGTCGATCGCGGCGGCGATCTCGGGCAGCCGGGCGGCGACGGCGGAGGGGACGGACTGGTCCTCGCCGTTCATGATCCGGGCAATCTCCAGCGTGGCCAGCCGGTCGATCTCGGCGAGCTCGGGCCGGAACGCCTCGGTGGTGAGGGTGGCGAGCTCGGCGCGCAGCTCCCCGTACTCGGAGGGCTGATCGGGCGTCGCGGCGTTGGCGCCGGTGGTGGAGGTCATGGAGCGCGGCTCTGCTTTCTCGATCTGGTGGCTCGTACGGTTCAGCGAGTGCGGGTGGGGGTGCGGGTGCGGGTGCTCGTGGTGTCAGCGGGTGCGGGGGGTGTGGCGGTGGGCCAGTGCCTCGTACGAGGCGGCGAGCGCCGGGGCCGCCGTCTCGTACGTCCGCTGGGCAACCCCTATGAACAGGCAGTCCACGACGAGGAGCTGGCTCGTCCGGCTCGACATGGCGGCGGGGCGCAGCTCGCTCTCGCGGGCCGTGGACGTGGTCAGCACGTGGTCCGCGTACTGCGTCACCGGGCCGTCGGGGCGGCCGGTGATCGCGATCGTCGTCGCGCCCCGGTCGAACGCCACCCGGAGCGGCTCGATCACGTCACCGGTGGAACCGGAGTGGGTGATCGCGATCGCCACATCGCCGGAGCGGAGCTGCACGGCGTTGGTGACAGCCAGGTGCGGGTCCATGTGCGCGTGCGCGATCAGGCCGATACGGAGCAGCTTCTGCCCCAGGTCCTGGGCGACGAGAGAGGAGGCGCCGACGCCGTAGATGTCGATCCGGCGGGCGGTCGACGCGGCGGCGACGGCGGCACCGAGCTGCACCGTGTCGAGTCCGGCGGCCGTGTCCGCGAGGGTCTGCTGTTCGTCGAAGGCGAGCTTGGCGACCACGTCGGCGATCGGGTCGTCGACCGCTATGTCCGCCGTGACGGAGGGGGCGCGGCCGGACTGCTGGTGGGCGGCGAGCCCGGCGAGGGCGAGGCGCAGATCCCGGTAGCCGGGGTAGCCGAGGAGGCGGGCCGTGCGGACCACGGTCGCCTCGCTGGTGCCGGTGAGCTCGGCGAGACCGGTGACCGTCAGGGCGGCGCAGCCGGCCGGGTCACCGGCTACGGCCTCGGCGACCCGCTGCATGGAGCGCGTCATGGACGGCGCGAGCGTCCGCACCTTGGCCGCGAGTGCGGCCGGAGCGGGCGGCGCATCACCGCTGAAACTTTCCTTCAGGTCATTGGTCACCTTTGAAAGGTATTTTCAACCCCGTGGCCCGTCAACCCCCTTTGGTCCCGACCTCTGACGGAACGGAGGCCGGGACGGGTGACTGGACGCAGGACCTGTTCGCACTCGGGGTGACAATGGCCTCATGGAGCTGAACCGCCTGGAGCAGGCGCTGCACACCGCCCGCGCCCTGGTCATGGCCGATCTCGCCGCAGGCGGTGTCGCCGAGGCCGAGATCGTCTCGCTCGTCGAGGACGCGGTGACGCACCGGCGCTGGTGGGTCGAGCAATGGCCGGACGGCGTGGAATACGTCGTCGGCCTGGTTGCCCAGGACGTCCAGGACGCGCTGCTGGAGCGGTACGGCCGCTGGCCGCTCTGCCCCGTGTGCGACGCGGGCGACCCGCACGCCCTCGACGTCGAACCGGAGCTGGGCCCGGACCCGCGCTGGGTCTGTACCAAGGCGACCGTGATGGTGGCGCGCGTGGGCGCGCTGAGCGGAGTACTTGGCCGGTGACGGTCTATATCGACCCGCCCGACTGGCCGGGCCACGGTCGGCTCTGGTCGCATCTGATCAGCGACGTGTCCTTCGGCGAACTGCACGCGTTCGCCGCCGCCATCGGCTGTCCGCCGCAGGCGTTCGAGCGGGACCACTACGACGTACCGGAAACGCGGTACGCGGACGCGGTGCGGGCCGGGGCCGTCGAGATCGGTTCGAAGGAGCTCGTCCGCCGGCTCACGGAGGCGGGACTGCGGCGCCCCAAGGGCCGCCCGGCACCCGGCCGGGCGCCCGGCGGCTGAACGACTGCCGAAGCCACGCCGCGTCCGCCCGATCAGAGGTCACCCGACAGGCTCTCAGGCGGCGGAGGAGCTTCCCGCTTCCACGTCGACGGACGCCGGCGAGGACGTCACGGCGGGCGACCCGGTCACCCGGCGCGAGCTGCCCCCGCTGTGCAGCCGCAGCGAGAACACCACGGCGATCAGCGCCAGGACCGTCATCGCCGCGCCCGCCCAGGCCGTCGCCTCGAAGCCGAAGTCCGCGTCGATCACTGTGCCGCCCAGCCAGGGGCCGCCCGTGTTGCCGAGGTTGAACGCGGCGGTCGTCGTCGCGCCCGCCAGGGTCGGGGCCGCGCCCGCGATGTTGAACATCCGGGCGTTCAGCGCCGGGGCCGTGTAGAACGCCGACAGGCCCAGCAGGAACGCGAGCCCGACCGCGGCGACCTGGTTCGAGGCGAACAGCGCCAGCGCGACCAGGAAGACCGTCGAGGCCGCGATGCCGCTCATCAGTACCCCGAAGAGGTGCGCGTCCGCGACCCGGCCGCCGATCGTCGTACCGACCAGCGCCCCGATCCCGAACAGCGCGAGAACCGTCGGAACCCAGCCCGAATCCAGCCCGGCGACATCCGTCAGCAACGGCGCCAGATAGCTGAACGCGCAGAAGACCCCGCCCGCCGCGAGCGCCGTGATCACGATCGACAGCCACACCTGACGGTCGCGGTAGATGGACATCTCCCGCTTGAGCTGCGGCTTCTCCTCGGGGAGCGGGATGCGGGGGATGAGCGTCGCGACACCGACCAGCGCCACGGCGGACGCCGCGCCGACCGCCCAGAACGCCGACCGCCAGCCGAGGTTCTCACCGAGGAACGCCCCCAGCGGTACGCCGAGGACGTTCGCGATCGACAGCCCGCCGATCATCACGGCCATCGCTCTGGCCCGTGCGTTCACCGGCACCATCGCGATGGCGACCGCCGCCCCCACCGCCCAGAACCCGGCGCACGCGAAGGCGCTCACCACGCGGGAGGCGAAGAGCACCGCGTACGTCGGAGCGAGCGCACCCGCGACCTGCCCGAGGCCGAAGACCGAGATCAGTGTGATGAGGGTGGTGCGGCGCGGCAGCCGGAGCGTGGCCACGGCGAGCAGCGGGGCACCGATCACCATGCCGATCGCGAAGGCGGATATGAGAAGTCCGGCCCGGGGGATGGACACGTTCATGTCGTCGGCTATGGGCGGCAGCAGCCCGGAGAGCATGAACTCGCTCGTGCCCAAGGCAAAGACCGAGAGGCCCAGAATGTAGACGGAAAGTGGCATGCGTGAGCGGCGAGCGGCAGAGTCGGGCATGACAGCTGCCAACAGCGATCACGGGCGTTACATTCCCGTATCGGGGTATCCCTTCGGCCGTCTCAAGGTGTGAGCAGTTCCAGCTCTGTCAGCAGGTTCTGCCGGGCCCGCGGCTCCCACTCGGCGAACCCGTGCGGCGTACGGAACAGCCGCGGCAGTCCGAGCAGCTGCCGCAGGACGGCCGCACGCCCGATCCGGAACGCTTCGTCGGGGACGAAGCCGTACTCGTCCCGCACCTGCGCCGCGTATGCCGCGTACTCCTTGGGGGCGGCCGCGAGGATCGCCAGGTCCGCGTCGCACAGCACCTCGCTGTTGGTGTCGCCGTCCGCCGGATCGTGGGTGACGGTGAGCCGGACCAGCCGGGCGACCTCGGCGGTGACGGCGTCCGGGACACCGGCCTCGGGCAGGGCGCGCTCGGCGAGGGCGGCGCTGCGCTCCTCGTTCTCGGAGCGGTCCGGGCGGTACACCGCGTCGTGGAACCAGGCGGCGAGGCGGACCGCGTCCGGATCGGCGGCGTGACCGGCGAGGGTGTCGATGCGGTCGAGGACCGCCGTCAGATGGGCGGTGGTGTGGTAGCGGCGCTGCGGTTCGGCCCAGCGGGCGAGCAGGTTGTCGGCGAACGGCAGCGGATCGGGGCCGGTCGCGCCCTCCCGTACGGCGACCAGAGCATCGCTCCAGCGGGCCCGGAGCACGTCCACGGCGTCGGGGGAGGATCCGCTCTCGTGCGCGCTGTCGTCCGTCATACGCACGAGAGTAGATTCCCCCCGTCGTCCACGGCGAGCGGCGGGCGGACCCGGTTTACGGCCCCTCCGGCGGCACACAACCGGGCCTCCCTCTTCGCCCGTCGGCGCCCACCGCGAACCGCACCCGGGTTCCCGGCACAGGCGGTGCCGGGAACCCGGGTGCGGTTCGTGAGCGCGGGCTGAGCACCGGCCCCGTCGGGCCGGTGCGCGGTCCTACGCGGCCGCGCGGAATCCTCGCAGCCGCAACGAGTTCCCCACCACGAACACCGACGAGAACGCCATCGCGGCCCCCGCGATCATCGGATTCAGCAGTCCCGCCGCCGCCAGCGGCAGCGCCGCCACGTTGTACGCGAACGCCCAGAACAGGTTCGTACGGATCGTCCCCAGCGTCTTCCGCGACAGCCGGATCGCGTCCGCCGCGGCCCGCAGGTCCCCGCGGACCAGCGTCAGGTCACCGGCCTCGATCGCCGCGTCCGTGCCCGTGCCCATCGCCAGCCCCAGGTCCGCCTGGGCCAGCGCCGCCGCGTCGTTGACGCCGTCGCCGACCATCGCGACCGAACGGCCTTGCGCCTGCAGCCGCTTGACGACGTCGACCTTGTCCTCGGGCATGACCTCGGCGTACACGTCGTCCCGGCCGATGCCGACCTCCGCCGCGACCGACTCCGCGACCGCCCGGTTGTCCCCGGTGAGGAGGATCGGCGTCAGTCCCAGTGACCGCAGCCGCGCGATCGCCTCCGCGCTGGTGTCCTTCACCGCGTCGGCGACCTCCAGGACCGCCCGCGCCTCGCCGTCCCAGGCGACCGCGACGGCCGTCCGGCCCGCCGCCTCGGCGGCCGCCTTCTTCCGGGCCAGCTCCACCGGCAGATGGATCTCCCACTCGGCGAGCAGCTGCTCCCGGCCGACGAGGACCGCGTGCCCCTCGACGACGCCCTGGACGCCGAGCCCCGCGACGCCTGCGAAGTCCTCCGGGACGGGGAGCGCCGCGCCGGTCCGCTCGGCCGCGCCGGCGGCGACCGCCTGGGCGATCGGGTGCTCGGAGGCGTGCTCCAGGGCGCCCGCCAGCCGCAGCACCTGCGAAACGTCGGTGCTCGCCGCCACATGGATGTCCAGCAGCGTCATCCGGCCGGTGGTGACCGTGCCGGTCTTGTCCAGGACGATCGTGTCGACGCGCCGCGTGGTCTCCAGGACCTCCGGGCCCTTGATCAGGATGCCGAGCTGCGCGCCGCGCCCGGTCCCCACCATGAGGGCGGTCGGAGTGGCGAGGCCCAGCGCGCACGGGCAGGCGATGATCAGTACGGCGACGGCGGCCGTGAACGCGGCCGTCAGACCAGCCCCGTTACCCAGCCAGAACCCCAGCGTGCCGAGCGCGAGCGCGATGACCACGGGCACGAACACCGCGGAGATCCTGTCGGCCAGCCGCTGCGCCGCCGCCTTGCCGTTCTGTGCGTCCTCGACGAGCTTCGCCATCCGCGCCAGCTGCGTGTCGGCGCCGATCCGTGTCGCCTCGACGACGAGCCGGCCGCCCGCGTTGAGCGTGGCACCGGTGACGGAGTCCCCGACGCCGACCTCGACCGGCACGGACTCGCCGGTGAGCATCGACGCGTCCACCGCCGAGGCGCCCTCGACGACTGTTCCGTCAGTGGCGATCTTCTCGCCGGGGCGGACCAGGAACCGGTCCCCGACCCGCAGTTCCGCCGTCGGGACGGTCACCTCGCGGCCGGCCCGCACCACGGTGACCTCCTTGGCGCCCAGCTCCAGCAGCGCCTTGAGCGCGGCGCCCGCCTTCCGCTTGGAACGGGCCTCGAAATAGCGCCCGGCCAGGATGAACGCGGTGACGCCGGCCGCCGCCTCCAGATAGATGTTCCCGGCGCCGTCACTGCGGCCGATGGTCAGCTCGAAGGGGTGCGTCATGCCCGTCATTCCCGCCGTGCCGAAGAACAGCGCCCACAGCGACCACAGGAACGCGGCCGAGGTGCCGACCGAGATCAGCGTGTCCATCGTCGCCGCGCCGTGCTTGGCGTTGGTCCAGGCGGCGCGGTGGAACGGCCAGGCGGCGTACGTGACGACCGGCGCCGTCAGGGTCAGCGACAGCCACTGCCAGTAGTCGAACTGGAGCGCCGGGATCATCGCCATCGCGATCACCGGGACGGCGAGCACCACGGCGGTGAGCAGCCGCTGCCGCAGGGGCCGCAGCTCGTCGGCCTCCGCGGCGCCGGGGGAGTCGTCCTCGGTGCGTACCGGCGGAGCGGGCTCGTGCGCGGTGTAGCCGGTCTTTTCGACGGTGGCGATCAGGTCCTGTACGGAGATGTCCTCGCCCCGGTAGCTGACCTTGGCCTTCTCTGTGGCGTAATTGACGGTGGCCTCGACGCCGTCCATCCGGTTGAGCTTCTTTTCGATACGGGCCGCGCAGGAGGCGCAGGTCATGCCGCCGATCGCGAGTTCGACCTCTGCGGTGGTGCCGGCGGCTGTGCCGGTGCCGTTTGTGGCGGTGTGCGCGGACACGATGTCCTCCCTGGCGGAGACGTTGATACCCCTAGGGGGTATGCGTTACTGGTTCAGGTATACCCCCTACCCCTATAAAGCGCAAGGGTGATCCACCGCCGGGACCCGGAGTGCGCGCGTCCGGTCGTCCGGCGTGCGTCTGACCTCGCGTATCTTCACGTCGGATTGAGGCTGCGCCCTCGGGCGACCGCCCCGTAGGCTGGCCATTGGACTAGACCTGTAGCTGCTTACTGGAGGAATGGGGTCCCATGAGCAACCGTGCAGTCCTGGAGGTGATCGCTCTCGACGCGGAGGACGCGGTCGCTGCCCAGACGGGTGGTGCAGACCGGCTTGAGCTGGTCACCGACATGGCGGCGGACGGCCTGACCCCGTCCTGTGCGACCTTCGCGCAGATCCGGGCGGCGGTGGACATTCCGCTGCGGGTGATGCTCAGGTCGGCGGACGGCTTCGAGGCCGGCGACATCGAGCTGCTCGTGGCCAGGGCGCGCGAGCTGCGGGCGGAGGGCGCCGAGGAATTCGTCCTGGGCTTCCTGGACGCCGAGGGCCACCCGGACCTGGTCGCCGTCGAACGCCTCCTCGCCGAGCTGGGGGGCTGCCGCTGGACGTTCCACCGCGCGATCGACCACGCCACCGACCGGGACACCCTGCGCAAACAGCTGGCAGACCTGCCGGGCTTCGACACGTATCTCACGGCGGGTTCGCCGAAAGGCGTCGACGACGGCATCCCGACGCTGCTGGCCGAAGCGGCGCGCAAGGGTGAGCCCGGATACGAGGCGCAGATCCTGGTGGGCGGCGGGCTCCGCCTGGACCACCTGCCGGAGCTGCTGTCCGCGGGCATCGACGCCGTACACATCGGCGGCGCCGCGCGCCCGCACGGCTGGTCGGGTCCGGTGGACGCGGCGGCGGTACGGGAGTGGCGGGCGGTGCTTGACGCGTAGCCGGGGACGAGGTGACCCCGGGCCGTGAGTCCGGGCTCATCCGGCTGAACGGTTCCGTCCTCAAAGGCCGGGCGGGCTTGGTCTCCCAGCCCGCCCGGCCCTTGAGGACAAAGCGGTCGGCCTGCCCGGCCTTTGAGGACAAAGCGGCTACCGGACGACTCCAGTTAGCCGCCGCTCAGCCCCCGAGCGCCTCCGGCAGCTCCGCCGCATGCACCACCGTCAGCCCCGACACCGCACGGGTCAGCGCCACGTACAACCGGCGCAGACCCGTGCGTTCGTCCGGTTCGCCGTCGACCACCGCCGCCGGCTCGTCCAGCACCACGTAGTCGTACTCCAGGCCCTTCGCCAGCGACGCCGGGACCAGCGTCAGCCGCGACTCGGCCGTCGTCTCCTCGCCCGGCGACAGATACGCGTGACCCGCCGCCGTCAGCGCCTCGTCCAGCACCGGGATCCGCGCGTCCGCCGCGATCAGCCCGATCGAGCCCTCCCGCGCCAGCGACTCCTCGCAGGCCGCGAGCACCGCCGCGTCCAGTCCGGCCGCGTCGGGCACCTTCCGTACCGCCAGCGAACCCGGCGACTCACGCACCGACTCCACCGCCGCAAGTCCCGGCGAGATCACCGGCAGCAGCCGTGACGCGTACGCGATGACCTCCCTCGGCACACGGAAGCCCGCCGTCAGCTCCTCCACCACGGCGTCCTCCTTGCCCAGGTGGTGCAGCGCCTGCGCCCAGCTCTCCGTCGACCACGGCGTCGTCCCCTGCGCCAGATCGCCGAGCACCGTCGCCGAACCCGTCGTGCACCGCCGTCCCACCGCCCGGTACTGCATCGGCGACAGGTCCTGCGCCTCGTCGAGGACGACATGGCCGAGCGAGTGCGTACGTGCCACCAGATCGCTCGCCTCGTCGATCAGCACCGCGTCCGCCGCCGACCACTTCGCCGACTTCACGCTGCGGGCCGCCCTTTTACCGGATCCAGGCAGCGCCCACAGGATCGCCTTCTGCTCGTCCTCGGTGAGCAGCCCGTCCGCGTGCGCGGCCAGGAAATCCGGGTCGGAGAGCAGCCGCAGCACCAGCTTCGCCGGATCGACCGCGGGCCAGATCGCCTTCACGGCCGCCTTGACCGCCGGAGTACGGGCCACCGCGTTCTGCACCCGGTCGTCGGGCGCCTCGCCGGCCTCCTCCATCCGGACGAGGACGGCGTGCGCGATCCGCTGCGGGAGCGCCTCGTGCGCCGCGCCGTACCGCATGTCGCGGGCCAGCAACTCGGTGACGATCTCCTCCAGTTCGTACGCGGGCACCCGCCACCGCCGCGAACCGCGCACCACCATCACCGGCTCCGCCGGCAGCGTCACATGCGAACGGATCGCCCGCCGCAGCACCTCCGCCATCCGGGCGTCACCCTTGACGACGGCCGCCTCCGCCGCGTCCGATCCCCGCACCTCGACATGTGCCGCCACCAGATCGTCGACGGTCGCCTGCTTCACCTCCAGCTCACCGAGGGCCGGGAGCACCTGCTCGATGTAGTGCAGGAACGACCGGTTCGGCCCGATCACCAGCGTGCCGGTCCGGGCGAGGCGCTCACGGTGTGCGTACAGCAGATAGGCGACACGGTGCAGACCGACGGCGGTCTTACCCGTACCGGGGCCTCCCTGGACGCAGACTGTCCCGCCCAGTCCGCTACGGACGATCTCGTCCTGCTCCGGCTGGATCGTCGCCACGATGTCGCGCATCGGACCCACGCGCGGCCGCTCGATCTCCGCCTGGAGCAGCTTGCTGGTCTGCGCGGCCTCGGTGGGGTCGGTGAGGTGCTCGTCCTCGTACGCGGTCAGTTCGCCGCCGGTGTAGCCGAAACGGCGCCGCTGTCCGACGTCCTGCGGGTCCTTCTTCGAAGCCCGGTAGAACGGCTGCGAGACGGGCGCACGCCAGTCGATGACCATCGGGTCGCCGTCGGCGTCATGGACGTGGCGGCGCCCGATGTAGAACTGTTCTCCCTCCGCCCCCTCGGCCTGATCCGCCCCGACCCGGTGCAGATAGTCGAGGCGGCCGAAGAAGAGCGGGGTGTGCGACAGATCGGCGAGCGCCTTGATGCGTTCGTCGATCTTGGCCTGCAGGACGACGGCGTTCACCCAGTTCGCGGTGACATCGCGGATGTCGAGGGCCTGCGCGTCCTCGCGCATGGCCCGCAGCGCGGCGCGGGACGCGGCGAGATGGGCGCGCTCGCTGGCCAGCGCATCGGTGGTGGTCGTGACGGCTTCGTGTTCGTGCGCGGGCACGCTGTTGCCTCCGGCTTGTGACGCAGGACGGCGGACCGCGGCTCGCACCCGGTCACGTGCCGGGGGCGATGCGGTCCGCTCGGGGATCGATCACGGGGTACGCACGCTGGTGCGCGTGCGGCTGTCGGCCGGTTTCCGTCCGGTCGGCGGCGCTCCCCCGGCTGCCGGCGAAGAGCCGGTACCACGGTGCGGGAGGCGGGCAGACCGGCGATTGTATCGACCGCGACCGGCGGGGTCGAATGAATTGGGCCGCGGGGCCCCCTCCACCCCCTGGCCCCCCGTAGGGGACGTCGTACGACCGGAGGCGTGTGCGAATCCCACGGGGATTCCGCCCGCGGGCCGATGCCTTCGCGGAACGGGAGAAGGACCATGGATTACATGAGCACCGTCAGTCTCAACCCACACGGCACGGGCCCCGCGCACGGTGCGACCGCGGCCACCGGTCACCCGCCCACCCACCACGTCGGCGACGCCGTGCGCGCCGTCAAGGTCTTCGCACGCGCCGCGTTCGGAGTGGCTGTCCTCGGCGAGTACGCGGAGGAGGCGGGCGTCCTCCGCCGCGACCACCGTGAACAGCACGACCACCGAGCACGCCGCGCACACTGAGTGCGGCACGGCCCCTGAGTACGCGCAACCGTCGCGGTAGGAGTATCCGGCGGGAGGTGGCGAGTCCCTGTCGCGCGATTGAGTAGCGGCATGGAGAACAGCCGCTACAACGCCTTCGCAGCCCCGACCGCCACCGCGTCGATCGCCACGGCTGCACCTGGTGTGCACCCTGCACGGCCTGCCCGTCGCCCTGACCGGCGCCAAGGCCGACGAACGCGAGACCCTGCTGGACCTGCTCGCTGTCGAGCCGCAGCTCATCGACGAGCGCCCCGGCCAGACGCTGATCGGCGACAAGAACTACTTCGGCCGCGAGTTCGAGCAGCAGCTGGCCGAGCTGGACATCCGGCTGCTGCGTCCGGCCCGCAAGGGCGAAGCCGAGCGGGCCGGATCACAGCTGCTCAAGCCGCTGCGGCAGGTCATCAAGTCGATCAACGAGACCTTCAAGGGACAGCTTGACCTCGACCGACACCGCGGCCGCACACCTGCGGGCGTGGCCGTCCGCGCCCTCCAGCGCATCCCGCGAGCCCGGCATGATCCAAACGAGAGGCCCTAGGTTCAGTCGTTCGCCAGCAGCTCGTCCGCGTCCACGATCCGGTACGCGTACCCCTGCTCGGCCAGGAACCGCTGGCGGTGCGCCGCGAAGTCCTGGTCGATCGTGTCGCGGGCGACCACCGAGTAGAACCGGGCCTCGTGCCCGTCCGCCTTCGGTCGCAGCACCCGGCCGAGCCGCTGCGCCTCCTCCTGCCGCGAGCCGAATGTGCCCGACACCTGAATGGCGACGGTCGCCTCCGGCAGGTCGATCGAGAAGTTCGCGACCTTCGACACGACGAGGACGCTGAGCTCGCCCTCACGGAACGCGTCGAAGAGCTTCTCGCGCTGTGCGTTGCTCGTCTCGCCCTTGATGACCGGGGCGCCCAGATGCTCACCCAGCTCGTCGAGCTGGTCGATGTACTGCCCGATGACGAGAGTCTGCTCGCCCTGGTGCTTGCGCACCAGCGCCTCCGTCACCTTTTGCTTCGTCGCGGTCGTCGCGCAGAACCGGTACTTCTCCTCCGCCTCGGCGGTCGCGTACGCCAGCCGCTCCGAGTCCGTCAGATTGACCCGCACCTCGACACAGTCGGCGGGCGCGATGTAGCCCTGCGCCTCGATCTCCTTCCACGGGGCGTCGAACCGCTTGGGGCCGATCAGCGAGAAGACGTCCGACTCGCGGCCGTCCTCGCGCACCAGCGTCGCGGTGAGACCGAGCCGCCGGCGCGCCTGCAGGTCGGCGGTGAACTTGAAGACGGGCGCGGGCAGCAGATGCACCTCGTCGTAGATCACCAGACCCCAGTCGCGGGAGTCGAACAGCTCCAGGTGCGGGTAGATGCCCTTACGGCGGGTCGTCAGCACCTGGTAGGTGGCGATGGTGACCGGCCGGATCTCCTTGCGCGCACCGCTGTACTCGCCGATCTCGTCCTCGGTCAGCGAGGTCCGCCTCACCAGCTCGTGCTTCCACTGCCGGGCCGAGACGGTGTTCGTCACCAGAATCAGCGTGGTCGCCTTGGCCTGCGCCATCGCACCGGCCCCGACCAGCGTCTTCCCCGCACCACACGGCAGTACGACCACCCCGGAGCCGCCGTGCCAGAACCCTTCGACGGCCTGCTTCTGGTACGGACGCAGCGCCCAGCCGTCCTCGGCCAGCTCGATCGGGTGGGCCTCGCCGTCCACGTACCCGGCAAGGTCCTCGGCGGGCCAGCCCAGCTTCAGCAGCGTCTGCTTGATCTGCCCGCGCTCGGACGGGTGCACTGCCACGGTGTCCGGGTCGATCCGCGCCCCGACCAGCGGCTGGATCTTCTTCGACCGGAGGATCTCCTCCAGCACCGGCCGGTCGGTGGAGGTCAGGACCAGCCCGTGGACCGGGTTCTTGGAGAGAGTGAGGCGGCCGTACCGGGCCATCGTCTCGGCGATGTCGACGAGCAGCGCGTGCGGCACCGGGTAGCGGGAGTACTGCACGAGGGCGTCGACGACCTGCTCGGCGTCGTGCCCGGCGGCGCGCGCGTTCCACAGTCCGAGCGGCGTCAGCCGATAGGTGTGGATGTGCTCGGGCGCACGCTCCAGCTCCGCGAACGGGGCGATCGCACGACGGCAGGCGTCGGCCTGCTCGTGGTCGACTTCCAGGAGCAGCGTCTTGTCGCTTTGGACGATGAGAGGTCCGGTCACGCGTCTCGGCCCTTTCTACGGGGGGTGGCCGCCCGTGCGGCCAAACGTCCAGTGTGCCGCATGCGGGGCAGGTGGTGCGTCGGTGTCGGCCGGTGGGACGTTCGGCCGTCCGCCCGCCGCGCGTGCGGGGGATGTGTCCTTGGGCGGGGGATGTGTCATGGTCCGTGCGTGACAGATGCCGCTGCCGGGGAAACGCCCCCGGAACGAACCGCTCCCGCGCGTCCGGACGACCGCATACCGTCCGTGCTGCGCTTCTCCACCGAACTCGTCGCCTGGGTGACCACCCCCTGGGTGCTGGCAGGCCATTCGTGGCTGCTCGCCGCGCTGTCGCTGGTGGTACTGATCGGCCTGCCGGCCGTTCTGTCCACCCCGGGCGACAAGAACAGTGTGATCGTCGCCGTGCCGGGCTGGGCCACGATCCTGATGGTGCTGGCCGAGCTGGGCGCTGCCGTCGTCTCGTCGTGGCTGCTGTGGCCGGTGTGGGCGGCCGTTCCGGTGACGCTGCTTGCGGCGGCCGCCGTGGTCACCGAGCAGCCGCGCTGGCGGTGGCTCGTCTCGCTGAACCAAGGGCTGTCCCGTCATCTCTGACGGCGCACGACGACAGGCATCCCGCCGCGTTGTCGGAACGTCCGAATACCTCCAGTATGCGGACGCCCCTCCGCCTTGCGATGCACCGCATCCGACGTCGCGCTGATCCACTCCCTGTCATGCCTGACCGTCAGGCCTGTCAGGCGTCTTCGGAGTCGGCCAGTTCCGCGACGCCCGTGACCCGGTGCAGCGGATACGTGCGGACCTCGTCCGCTGTGTGGTCGTACGCCGTCACGAAGCCGCCCTCGACCCGCACCGGCGCGATGACGCGCTGGCTGGCCGCACCGTCCGCGTTGACGTAGCCGATCCAGATCGCCGAGCCCGTCATGACCGCCGCCTGGACGGTCGCGAGAGTCTCGGCGGAGGTCGTACGCGGCAGTGAACCGGCCGGGGCCGCGGCGTCCTGGGAGGTGTCCTTGCGGGCGACGGTGGCGGCCGTGTCCCCGGCGCGGATCGCCCGGACCGCCGCGCCCAGCAGCGTTCCGTCGGGGTGCGGCGGGCCCTCGGGGACCGGCACGGGGGGTGTACGGGGCGGGGTGCGGCGGGTGCCCGCGCGGGTGATCAGGACATCGCCCTCGGCGGACTCGGCGGCGGGCGCATACCCCATCTCGCGCAGCCCTTCGAGCAGGGACGCCGGATCGATCTGGGCGGCCAGTGCCGTCGGGGCGAGGCGGCGCAGGCGCAGGGTGGCCGAGCGTTTGTCGGCGAGGATCTCGCCCAGCACGGCCTCGTCGTCGCAGCGTACGTATGCGGACGCGGCGCCGATCCGCAGATGGCCGTGGCGGCGGGCGACGTCGTCGATGAGATAGCTGAGCGGCTGCGGGACCGGTGTGCGGCTGTGTGTGGCGAGGAACGCGTGCAGATCGGCCGCGGACTGTCCGGCGTCCAGCGCGCGGCGTACGGAGCCGGGCGTGAACCGGTAGACGGTCGCGCCGCCCTTCGACTCGATGTCCGCGAGGACGGACAGTGTGTCCGCGAGGGGGCGCTCCAGCGGGCCGGGCGCGACGGCCGTCAGGTCGGCCTGCAGCAGGACGTGGTCGAGAGGCTCCGGGACGAGCGGCGCGAGCAGCGCGGCCGCCTCGACGGGCCCGGAGTCGAGCAGGGCGCGGGACTGGGAGGAGAGTGCGCCGCGGCCGGTGATGCCGAGGAGTTCGGACTCGTTCAGTGTCCACAGGGCGATCCGGGACCGGAGGTCGGTGGTGTCCCCGGCGGAGGTGGAGGTGCCGCGCAGCGGCCGTTCCCAGCGGAGCCGGGCGAGCAGCGTCTCCGGGTCCGGGGCGGTGCCGGGGTCCAGGGAGGCGAGCAGGGCCAGGAGGCGGTGGCGTACCTCGGGTGCGGCCGAGCGGTCCAGTTCGGGGCCGAGCGCGGACAGGGCTCGACCCTTGGCGTCCTGGCCGCCGACCAGACCGGCGGTGCGGGTGGCGGAGAGCCAGGCGGTCGCGAGGCGCACCCAGCGGTCCTGGACGGGGAGTTCGATCCAGTCGTCGTATGCGGGCGTCGGCGCGTACCGCTCGTCGGCCTCGCCGTCGGAGGCCAGCAGCCCGGCCGCGTAGGCGAGTTCGAGCCAGAACGCGGCGATCGGCTCGGACACGTCGAGGACGGACGCGGTCCGCTTCAGGTCGCGGACGCTGAGGCCGCCGGCCCGGAGCATCGCGGGGCCGCCGCTGTTCCAGCTCGTCAGGAGTTCCTCGACGGTGGACACCGCCAGGTGGGCCTGGCCTGCGGCCGCACTGTCCACAGACTGGGGATCACGGGTCGCGGCGGCCACGACGGCGGGCGGCAGCGGTTCCGGTACGCGGTGGGCGCGCCCGGCCCGCAGATGCAGCGCCGCCTCGCGTGGCAGGACGACGGTGCGCGTCGACACGGGCAGCAACAGCCCGCGGTCGCGCAGCCACTTCACGGGCGAGGTCGGGTTCGGGGTCACTTCCCCGTACGGCGGACCCCACACCAGCCGGTCCAGTACGGCGAGCGCCTCCGTCGGCGCGGTGTCCAGCAGCTCGCCCATCCTGGTCCGGTCGGTGAACAGCGCGGCCAGCGCGGCCACGGCGGAGACCGGGTCGTGCGTGGCGGGCAGCCCGGCCGCCGCCAGGATCTCCTGCAGCCGGCCCGGCGACATGCCGGCCGTGGCCTCGGCGACGGTCGGCCCGAGACCGGTGGGGGAGGGGTGCTGCGGGGACGGTGCGAGAAGTTCGCGCGCGGTACGGACCAGCCGCAGCCGGTCGTCCTCGCCCCAGACCAGGGCCTGTTCGCGCAAGGTCGCGAGGGCTCCGGGCGCCGCGTCCCGGATCGCCGCACCCGCGTCGTCGCGCTGCGCGCCGTCGTCCTGGCCGTCGCCCGTGAGGAGGGCGAGAAGAGTGTCGTACGAGGCCGGGTCGGGTGCGACCGCGAGCGCCTCCGCGGTCTGCAGGGCGAACCGGTCGAGGTGTTCCAGCGCGCGCACGACAGAGGCACGGGTGCCGGCTCTCGTCGCCAGCTGGGTGATGTCGTTCGGCACGGGAGACAGGAGGTCGGGACGGGCACGCAGCAGCCCGGCCAGCGACTCGTCGTCCCGGGCGCGCAGCGCTTCGGCGAGCGTCCGCGGTGGTGTGGTCATCCCCATCCGTCCCACGGTAGTCGCTCCGGACAGGCCCGAGGGCGCTACCGTCGGTGCAGGGCGGCCGGAGGGGAACCATCGCGTGGGTATCGAGAGCGACCAGCTCGTCTACGACTATCTGAGCCGGGTCGGAGACCTGGCCCAGCAGCAACAGCTGTCCTCCGGTGCCCGGATGCGGCTCGTGGCGGCGCTGCGCACCGAGATCGACCGGCAGCGCGGAAGCCAGGGTACGGACACGCCGGCGGCGGTGCGGCGCATCATCGGCAAGCTCGGCACGCCGGACGAACTGGTGGCCGCGGCGGCGAGGTCGGGGGACGGGACCGTGATGCTGCCGGAGGCGGCGAGGGACGAGGAACGGAGCGATCCGGAGCCGCGGGGGATCCCACGTCCGCGGAGAGGAACCTTCCGGAAAGAGACTTTGCGCAAGGGCGCGTCGGAGAGGGACCCGGGGGCCGGTGGGGTGCCCGGGGCACGTGAGGCGCCTGATGATTCCGCGGCTTCTGCGGCTTCTGCTGCTTCGAGGGGGGACGGGCCGTCGCCGCCGCACATGGCGGGGACGGATGAGCTCGGAGCGTCCGGGAGCGAACCCGACTGGTGGCGTATCGAGCCGGGGCCGTTCGGGGACGGGGTGCGGGTGCCGGGGTTCACCGGTGGGGTGGAGATCCCGGACCTTCTGAAACCGCCGTCGCCCGCGGAGGAAGCGGAAGCGGTTGACGAGGGTGAGGCGGAGCGGGACGGGAACGGCTCCGCTGAGGACGGCGGGAGCGAGGCTGCGCGGGGGCGGTGGCGGCCGCGGATCCGGCTCCGTGCGCCACGGGAGAGGGCGGGGTTCCGGCTCGGCCACCCGTTGCTGCTGCTCGCCGCCGGGTTGCTGGTCGCCGGTGCGGTGACAGGATCCCTGCTGGTGCTCGCGGGCGGCTGGCTGATCGCGTACAGCTCGCGCACGCTCTCCCGTGCGGAGGCGAAGCTGGCCGCGATAGGACTGCCCGGGGCGGCCGTGATGGGCGGCCTGGTCTGGCTGTGGGGACGGATGGACGGGCGCTGGGGCGAGCCGATCCCGGAGGACGGGATGGGGGACGCGCTGAGCGGGCTGTGGCCGGTGGTGGTGCGGTCGGCTGCGGTGGCGTCGGCGGTGTTCCTGGTGCGGCGGGCGGGAAAGCGGGGGAGGTAGGCGGGGGCGGGGCGCGGTGCCCCGGTCCGGGGCGGGGGTTTTGTCCTCAAGCGCCGGACGGGCTGGGTGTGTGGGCTTGCCGCGTGCGGCGGGTTCGGGCCCACGGGGTGGGGGGTTCCGTCCTCGATCGCCGGGCGGGCTTGGGGTGTGCGTCTGGCCCCGTGGTGGTGCCGTTGCCTGCCCGGTGGGTGGTGGTTCGGGGCGCCTGGGCGGGCGGTGCGGTTCTCGTGCCCGGGTCCGGGGCGCGGGGTTCCGTCCTCAAGCGCCGGACGGGCTTGGGGTGTGCGTCTGGCCCCTGGTGGTGTCGTCGCCTTGTCGGGTGGGTGGTGGTCCGGGGCCCCTCCGGGGTGTCTCCTCGGGCGACGAACGTTCGGCGGGTACGCGAGGGGAGCCCGGGTCTTTGTTCGTCGCCCTGCG
>NZ_JBEZKL010000086.1:0-30905 GCF_040704695.1 Streptomyces sp. NPDC048411 | reverse complement strand
GTCGCTGGAGCAGATCGCTGCGCCGCTTTCGGCGGTCACGCCACAGGACAGCGCTCTGCGGCGCGGGGCCGGCGAGAAGAAGCCGGGGTCCCCGCGCTTCTACGCCGGCGACCCCGTGCCCGCGGTCGCCGCGCTGAGGGGGGGTGGCATGTCTTCCCCCGGCTCCTCGCGCAGCTTCAGGCCTCCTCTCGTTCGGCGAGCTGATCGTCGCCGTCCGCGTCACCAGCGCTGTCCACGGTGTTGTCCGGAGCCAAGGAACGGATGCGAGGTATCGGTGAGGGCAGTAGCCAGAGCAGCGACAGGGCTCCGCCGGCGGCGGCGATGAGGAGGGTCGCTCTCAGACCGATGAGGGTAGCGAGCAGCCCGCCGACGATGGCGCCGACGGGGCGTATGCCGTAATTGATCGTGCTGTACGCGCCGGCCACGCGACTGCGCATGCCGTCGGGGATCACTGCGGCCTGGAGGGAGTTGAGGTTGACGTCGAACAGCATGACGCCGAAGCCTGAGAAAAATTCGGCCGCGGCCAAGACTCCGGCGCGGAGCCAGAGCGGGCCGTCCGCGGTGGCGGCGATGGCGATCGGCGCGGGGAACAGCACCGCGCCCATGGCGATGCTGCGCCCCACGCCGAAACGTCGCGAGATCATCGGGGCGAACACCGCGCCAAGGAGGGCACCGGTCGCGCCGATCCCGAACGCGATGCCGATCACTCCTGCGGACAGTCCGAGGCTCCTGCTGGCGAACAGCACGATCAGCCCACTGCTTGCCACAAAGGTGAAGAAGTTGACGGTTGCCGCGCAGCCGAGGCCGGCCCGCAGCACTGGGTGTCGGAAGATGAATGTCAGGCCTTCCTTGGCACGCCGCAACAGCGAGGGCGCCGCTGTGGAGGCGGTCGGCGGTTCAGCGACCGAAACCCTGCTGATCAGGACCGCTGACGTCAGGAAGGTCAGGGCATCCACGACGATGGCCACGGGTGCGGTCAGCGCCTGGACCAGTGGGCCACCGATGGCCGGGCCGGCGACATTCGATGCGGACCGGCTGGCGTTGAGCTTGCTGTTGGCGTCGACGTAGGACGTGCGCGGCACGAGGCGCACGAAGAAAGGCGGATAGGCGGTGTTGAACAGCACCCCAGCGGCGCCGGTCAGCAACGCCACGGCATACAACTGCCCCAGTGTCACCGCCCCTAGGAGGTGGGCCACCGGGAGGCTGAGCAGCACTGCCGCCCGCACCAGGTCGGCGAGGATCATCAGACGGCGTTTGTGGGCTCGGTGGTCGACCCAGGCCCCCAGGACTATTGCGAGCAGGTTCGGGGTCCAGGCGAGCGCAGTCAGCCACGCCACCTGGTTGGCTGTAGCGTTCAGGGCGCTGACGGCGATCAGGGGCAGGGCCAGTTCGGTGATCCGGTCGCCGAACTGTGAGACCGACTGACCGGCCCAGAAGCGGCGGAACCGCCGATCCCGCCACAGCGATATCGCAGCGGTCTGCTCCGAGTTGTTCACGGTGTCTGCCCGGTCTGCTCCTCGGAACCTTCCGGCAGGACGTAGCGCATCAACCGGACGCCGCGGCCGTCGGTGGGCCGCTCGGCCGGGTCACGAGTGACGTATGGCGCAAGAATGCGCTCGATCCCGTCCTCGATGGCTGCGAGTTCCTCAGCGGATACGACGACGCGGGTGCTCGCCAGCCCGGCCAGCCTGCGCCACGCTGTATCGAGTGCGGGTTCGACTTCGGCGGCCCATCGGCTCGGGATGTCGGCATAGCGCTGGAACATCTGTTGCGACAGCGCCCGCGCGGCGGACTGGCCCTCCTCATCGGCCGGGTCCTGCGGCGTCTCGAATCGGAAGCCGCGCGCTACTGCCTCCCACCGCCGTTGGCGGCGGTCCGGGCCGGGCTCACTGTCGCGGACCAGTCCAAAGCCGGCCAAGTGGCGCAGATGCCAACTGGTCACCGACGGCGTCGCTCCCACGTCGGGCGCGAGTTGCGTGGCAGTCGCGGGCCCGTGGCGCTGAAGGTGGTCAAGGATCGCGAGCCGCACCGGATGCGCCAACGCCCGCATGGCTTGCGGATCAGTGATCTCGATATCGCCCAGGCGATTGCTGGAGTCCATGATGTGAGAGTCTCCTCTCACGGTTCGTGAGAGTCAACTCTCACATCGACGGGTCAAGTAACCGCGGGTGCATGTCCATGTGGATCAGGTGTGGTCAGGCGCCTGCGGCGGCCTGTTGCCGGGCCATGGTGTGGGCGAGTCGGCAGGAATCACTGCCGATCACGCTGGGGCCAGAGAAGCCGTTCACTGCCGTTGGGGAGCTCAACTACAGTTTCCGGTCGCCGCGGTTCGTGGAGCCGGCAGGCGGCTCACTCGACTCACATGGGGCTTCGGGGTGCGGCGGACCGCCGGATTCACCTTCACCTCCCGGCCGGTCCCGGCGAACAGGGCCCGCGCGGCCCGGTAGGTGAACGTCCCGCACCTCAGCATCGCCGGCCCGGTCGACCGGCGCGTCCGGCACTGCAGCCCGGTGACGGGCCTTCGCGTAGCCGCACAGCCGCGACGTCCGCGGCAGCGGTTCAAGAACCGTCGTGCACAGGTTCACCGCCCAGGAGTGCGCGACACCTCCTGAAAGGGAACGCTGGATACCCTCCCGGCATGAAGATCATATTGAGCAGTCTCGCGGTCGGGGCGGGATTCGGGGCGGCCACCTCGCTCGTCAACGCGCTTTCCTCCCCATACGGGGATCTCGGCGCCCCGCTCACGGGGACCGTTTGGGCCGGCGCCGCCAAGGTGCTCAGCCTGCTGATGGACGCAGGCTGGGCCTGGGCCGCGCTGGCGGTGGCGATGGGCTGGCTGGCCGGGACACGGGCCTTGGGCGCGCTGGTCGGGGCCCTGGCGCTGATCGCTGCCACGGGGGCGTACTACGTGACGGACGCCCTCGTCTGGGAGGCCGGCACGGAAATGGTCAGGTGGTGGGTGGCGGGTCTGCCGCTCGGGTTGGCCCTGGGTGCAGTGGGTGCAGCCATCAGGCGTCCTGGATTGACCGGCCTGCTTGCCGCGTTGACAGTGCCAGTGGGTGCTGCCGTGCAGATGGTCGTCCTGCCGCCCGGGCCGCACCTCACCCTGACCCCGGCGACTGTTCTCGCCGAGGTCATCGTCTGGACGGCCTCCGCGCTGGGTGCCGGATGGGCTGTCTGCCGTTTCTGGTCCACGAAGCGTGCAGCCACGGCCGGGTAGCGGAACCATCACCTCTCCCTGGTCATGAACAATCCGATGCCGTGTCAGCTTCCGGATGACTCCCAAACCGCCATCGAGGTGCTCCTCGATCTCGTGGACAGAGCCACGGCTACCGAGGATGTGGGTCTCGCCGGGCGTCCGGACGCAGACGCGGCGGCTCGGCTCCGAGCTGATGGACGGTAGTGGGCGCACTCATCTCTCCACCGCGCCCCGGGCCCGACCGCGGTGCCACCGCCGGTGGCCATGGCACCGCGCGCCCGCGCAGACGGTCTCACGAGTTCCACGGACGTGCCTTCTCCCAGGTCAGCGACGTGGCCGGCGGCCCAGCGGGCTCACGAGTTCCTTCTACTCCTCGATATCGCCCATGGCGGCGCGGAGGTCGTGCAAGCCCTGCAGAATCGCGATGACCGATGCCTCCGTCCGGTCGAGAGCTCGCCGGGTGGCCCGAATGTCACCGCGCTCGAAATAAAGCTGGGCGCTGAGTGCGTCCGTAGCCGCCACGACGGCCGCCCACGACGCCGCCCGGTGAGGGGGCCCCGCCTCCTCGGCCCCCATGAGCTGCACCGCGGTGAGCTGCAACCGGTTCGCCAGCACGATGGACGAAACCTGTGAGTCGGGTCCTGCCTGCTCCGTCCATCCGAGAAGCGCTTCCGCGACATCCTCCAGCGGTTGCCCGCCCCTGCCGGTCGAGGCGGTGATTTCCAGTTCTGTCTTGGCCAGCAGGGCGCCCAGCAGTCGCAGCCGGTCCTCGGCCTGCGGGCCCTGGGGCCACACGTCCGGATCCAGTACTGGTTCAGCCCCCAGGGCGACGAGGGCTGCGTAGATCTGGTCCGCACTCACCGGGTGCACGCTTCTGATGCTCACCCTCTCAGCTTCACCGCACGAAGGAGGCAGCGCACGCACCGCTCGCCGGTCTCTGTCGAGGACATCGCGATGGTGCGTTCAGGGCAGCGGCGGCTCGGAGCACCTTCGGGTACGTGGCGTCTGCTTCCGGACTCGGCGCGTGGCACCCGTGACGTTCCCCTCGTCAGGGGTGTTGGGCCCTGTGGCGTGCGCTTCTTCGATCCCTCGCGGGGCGTACGCCTGGGCCCTGGGCCCTCAGACCAGGGCCCTGCAGCTTTTCCCCAGGTGGTGCGACCGTGCACCGTGCCGGGTGGCGGGAAGCCGGGGGCCCGGACGTACGAGAGCGGCGTGCCACCGCCCTGTGCGGGTGGTGGCACGCCGCACCGGAAGGGTTGCACCCCGGGGGCGGAAGGTGCGCACTTGGTCAGTCGCGGGGCAGGGGCCGGTCAGCGACGGTAGCCCCAGGAGTGGGTGTCCACGGTGCGGCCGCGGTTGTCGCGCAGGGTCGCTTTGTCGGCGTAGTTGCTCCAGATGTAGTCCCGGCTGCCCTGGTAGACGTCCCGACGGGTGTCACGGCCGAACCCGGTGTGGACCCGGACCGTGGCGCGGCCGGGCAGGCGCAGGTCGTCGAAGCGGTACAGGTTGCCGCTCCGGTCCGTGAGCGACCATCCGTCCAGGTCGACCGCGCGGCGGCCGGTGTTGGTGACCTCCACCCACTCCCCGTTCAGCGAACGGTTCGACCAGTCGTCACGGCCGGGGCTGTCGTACTGGATGTCGCCGAGGACAACGTTGGAGTACGACTGGTGGCGGCCGTGCCCGTATCCGTGGTCGTGGTCGCTGTCGGCGGAAGCCGGCATCGCCGCCGCGGCGACGACGGAGCCGGCTGCCAGAGCGGTGGCGGCGATGCGACGGACGGCATAAGCAGACATTGATGTCCCCTCGAACAAGGGCGCCCAGGACCCGTCAAGGGCCATGCTGCGCGGTGCGGTTCCCGGCCCCTCAGGCCGAGAACCCAAAGACTGGAGCACCTCCCCCGCCACCGACAGCGACTCCGGTTCGTGTTACTTAATGCGGACATTTCCGTAACTCGCGATTGCATTGATCACACATCCCGACCGGACATGTCCCTGACATCGCTGCGGTCCACGCACCCGCCTCACAGCCGGGACCAAGCCGTTTCCAGCTCCCCCGCACACCCCGGCGCACCACCCATACAGCACACATCATTGGTAACAGCCACAACGCCGCATGATTCAGACACACATAGAGGGGTGTTGGATGCACTGGGTTCCCGCTTTCGCGTCCCGTTCGGTGACGGCTCTCCAGGGGGCCGGTCCGTTGCGGGTGGGCGGGTTCTCTCACGCCCCCGGTCACCTGCCCCGGCCTGGACGGTCCGATGCCCCGCACAGCTCGCAACCGTTCGGGATGCGCCCAGTACACCTTCTGTCGCCGCCTCCGTGCCCGGGCGGGCCTCAGAACGACGGTTCCTCACCCGTCAGCAGGGCCAGTCCGAGCGGGGTCAGGCTGTGCAGGACGGACAGGCCCGTCCGGGCGGTGTCCACCAGTCCGGCGTTCCGCAGGACGGTGGCGTGCTGGCTGGCCGCCGCCAAGGAGATCCCGGCGCGTCCGGCGAGCTCGGTCGTGGTGGCCGGGACGCGAAGGACGGCGAGTACGGCTGCCCTTGTCCGGCCCAGCAGTGGTCCCAGCACGTCGTGCGAGAAGGCCGGCTCCTCGGCGACGAGCATCGGATAAACCAGGACCGTCGGTTTCTCCGGCCGGTACATCACCATGGCGCTCGCCGCGAACCAGGACGGTACGAGCAGCAGTCCGCGGCCGCACAGCGCGATGTCGTGCCGGGACGTCGACGGGAGAGTCAGTACGGGCGCCTGCCAGCTCCATGTGGGGCTGAGCGTGGTGAGCAGGGCGTCGACCCCGCCGCGTAGCAGCGTCTCGGCGCGCACCGCCCGGTCGGCCATGGCGTCGGCCCTCACCCGTGGCCACAGCGGGGCGACCGCCGAGGTGAAGTACCCCTGGAGGTCGCGCTGCAGCGCCTGCCGCGCCGCCGGTGAGCCGTTCGCAAGCTCTCGCGCCCACCGGCTCGGCTGCTCCAGGAAACCGTTGCGCCCAGGCGTGTCCGCCAGACCCAGGTCCAGGGCCAGCTGTTCGGCGGGGGCTGCGGTGACGAGGTCGAGTGCGGTGGCGAAGTCCCGGGCCGTCGGCTGTTGAAGGAAGTCCGGCAGAAAACCGTTGCGGGGAACCAGGTCGAGCAGGACACCGGGCCGGGGACGGGTGTCCTGCATCGCTTTGTGCCACCGGCTGAGGGTGGGGCGCGCAGGGCCCCCGGTGGGCGTTTTGCCCCTCAGACGGCGCACGCTGAGCGCCGTTTCCAGCAGGGCGTCGGGAGCCTGGGCCACCGTGACCCGGCGCAGGTCGGCGTCGGAGAAGTGTAAGCGGATCACGCCGCCTGATTATCGGCCCGGCCATGCCTTTCCGCGAGAGACGAAAGGCGATGCGGCCGGATCGCGTATCGGCCAGGCTCCCGTGCGGCACGCCGGTCCACGAACTCCTGGAGGTCCCCACGATGCGCGCCACCTCACGATTGCTCTGTCTCCTCGCCGCCGTCCTGGCCGCCGTCTTCGGCGGTACTCCCGAGAGGGCCGTCGCCCGCCCGCTGCCTCGCACCTACGTCGTCTCCGACGCCCCCGGCGTCCTGCCGGAGGGGATCGCCGTCGACCGGGACGGCACCGTGTACGTGTCCTCCGACGGCACCGGCGCGCTGTACCGCGGCCATGTCCGCGACTCTCACCTGGATGTGTTCCGTGCCGAGGGAATCGAAAGCCGCCCCAGTACCCTCGGCGTGCACACCGACAGGCACGGGTGGGTGTTCTCGGTGGGCGGCGCTGTCCTGACCGTCCACGACCGCAACGGGAGGCTGCTGGCCGAGCGTACGGCCGAGCCCGGTCCGCTCGGCCCGCCGCATCTCAACGACCTGGTGATCACGAGGGACGCCGTCTACGTCACGGACTGGGCCAATCCGGTGGTCCTGCGGGCCCCTCTGCACAACGGCCGCCCGGGGCAGCTCGAACCGTGGCTGGACATCCGGTCCGCGTTCCCGCAGTTCCCGGCGCAGTACTGGCTGCTCAACGGCATCGTGGCGGACCGCTCGGGCAAGACCCTGCTGGTGTCGTCCAACGGAACCGAGGCGGTCTGGCGGGTGGACACCGCGACGCGCACGGTCGAGCAACTGGACCTGGGTGATGAGTCGTTCGGGGCGGACGGGATGCTTTTGTCGGGCCGGACGCTGTACGCCGTTCTCAACTACGGTGCACCGCACGGCGTGTACATCGCCGAGCTGGACGAGGAGCTGCGCACGGGGACGGTGACCGCACGGATCACCGGCGAGCCGTTCGACCTGCCCACCACGCTCGCCCGGCACGGCTGTCGGCTGTACGTCGTCAACAGCCAGCTGGACGACCCTCCGGGGTCGCCTCCCTACACGGTCAGCGCGATCGACGACCCGACCTGTCCGCGCCGCTGACGGGTGCCTGCCGCACGGCCCGTATCGGCCTGTTGCCCGGCGGGGAGGACCGGTTGGGCTGATCACGCCTGCAGCCCGACCGGTCCGGCCGTCATCGGGTCCTCATGGCCGCTGCTTCGCCGGGATGCGCTGTCGGGCGGACGGGCCCGGACCGTCGGCGACCATGCGGCCCCACTGCTCGGCGAAAGCCCCCCAGAGCGTGCGCAGCCGCTTTTCCTCGCGCTCCACCTCGGCAACGATCGCGCCCGGTTCAAGGCCCAGGGCGTGCAGCGGACCGACGTCCGCCGTACCCCAGGTGCGTATGTCGTCTGCCAGCACTTCGGGGTGGAACTGAACACCCCACACGGCGGTGCCGATCCGGTATGCCTGGTGGGTGCAGCGCTCGCTGGTGAGCAGCGGAACGGCACCCTCGGGCAGCGTGGCCGTCTCCTCCCAGTGCCACTGCACCGCGCGCAGCCACCTTTCCTGGTTCACGAGTTGCGCGAACAGTGGGTCGGCGGAAGCTTCTTGATGGGATATCAGGTCAATGAGTCCGACCTCGGGCAGGGCGGCGTGCCGGACCTCGCCCCCGCAGGCCACCGTCAGCAGTTCCATGCCCAGGCAGATCCCCAGCGTGGGGAGGTCCCGGGTTACGGCCTGCCGCAGCAGTTTCCGCACCTCCGGCAGCCAGGGTGCCTGCTCCTCGTCGTACGGGCCCATGGATCCGCCGAGGACCAGCAGCCCGTCGTATGCGTCCAGGGTGCGGGGCAGCGTGTCGCCCGCCCAGGGGCGACAAAGGTCGATCACCAGGCCCAGTTCGGCGAGGCGCTCGCCGAACTGGGCCGGGCCCGTGCCGTCCTCGTGCTCCACGACGAGCACCCGCGCGCCGCTCACAACCGCCCCGCCTCGACGATGCGGCGCAGGAAGGCGCGGGTACGCTCCTGCTGAGGGTCGCCGAAGATCTGCTCCGGCGGCCCTTCCTCCAGCAGTACGCCCTGATGGAGGAAGCACACCTTGTTCGACACCTCCCGGGCGAAGCCCATCTCATGGGTGGCCAGCAGCATGGTCATGCCGCCCCCGGCCAGTTCACGGACGATGGCCAGTACTTCGGCGACGAGTTCGGGGTCGAGGGCCGAGGTGATCTCGTCGAGCAGCAGTGCGCGGGGGCCGGTGGCCAGGGCGCGTACGATGGCCACCCGCTGCTGCTGACCGCCGGAGAGCCGGTCGGGCATGCTGTCGGCCTTGTCGGCCAGGCCGACCCGCGCGAGCAGGGCGCGTGCCTGTTCCTCGGCCTCGGCGCGCGGTATCCCGCGCACTCGCATCGGTGCGAGCGCGACATTGGCCACCACGCTCATGTGCGGGAACAGATTGAAGTGCTGGAAGACCATGCCGACATCGCGGCGCAGCCGGTCCACATCGGTTCCGCGGCCGGAGGCGACATCACCGCCGACCCGGATCTCGCCCCCGCTGATCTCCTCCAGGCCGTTGATGCAGCGCAGCAAGGTGGACTTGCCGCTGCCGGAGGCGCCGATCAGGGTCACCACCTGGTGCTGGGCCACGGCCAGGTCGATGCCGCGGAGCACGGGGGTCTCCCCGTAGCTCTTGTGCACCCCGTCGATCTCGATGAAGGCCATGTCAGGCTCCCTTGCCGCGGCGCTGCTCACGTGCCACGAGCCGGTCCACCAACCTGGCCTGCGGGATCGTGATGAGGATGAAAAGCGCCGCGACCACGGTCACCGAGGACAGGTTGAAGTGGTTGGACGCGAAGATCTTCGACTGGTTGAAGGCGTCGATGGTGCCGATGACATTCACCAGCGCGGTGTCCTTCTGAAGGCTGATGAAGTCGTTGAGCAGTGGCGGTACGACGCGGCGGGTGGCCTGCGGCAGCACCACATGGCGCAGCGTGGCGCTGTGCGAGAGGCCGAGTGAACGGGCCGCTGCGCTCTGGCCGGGCGCGATGGACTCGATGCCGGCCCGGAACACTTCGGCGACGTACGCGCCGTAGGTGAGGGTGAGCGCGAGGATCGCGAACCACACCGGGCTGAGTGAGCTGAGCAGCGGCACCTCGGCGAGCGGCAGTCCGAAGCCGATGAGATAGATGACGATGATCGCCGGTACGGCGCGGAAGCCGTCGATGTACGCCGTGGCGAGCAGTCGCAGCGGGCGGCCGGTACGTCCCGGCGCCATCCGGGCGAGAGCGAGCGCCAGTCCCCAGACGAGGATCAGGATCTGCGCGGCGACGGCGATGAAGAGGTTGGTGCCGAACGCGGAGGCGGTCTCCCGCAGGCTGATCCCGATCACTTCGCCGTCGAGGAAAGTGCGCTGCACGGCACGGTCATTGGCGAACAGGAACCAGACCGCGCCGAGCAGGACGAGCGCGGCCAGGGACCAGCCCAGTACGGTCCGGGCGTCCTCGCGGCCCTCGGACGCGGCCCGCCGGGCGTCGGCCCGTCGATCCTCGGACCAGGCCGCGGTGGCCGCGCGGCCCGAGCGTACCGCCCGCAGCGCGGGCCTGAGAAGGGTGAGCACGGCGGCGGCCACGAGGACGGCACCGGCGGCGACCGGCAGGCCGGAGCCGGGCAGGACCTTGCTCACGGACCGGGCAGTTGCGGCGGTCAGTGTCACGGTGAGCAGGACGGCCGCCACCGCGGCGGCCGCGAGTGGCAGCGCCGGCCGGGGCGGGGTGGCTTTCGGCGGCTCGGCCTGATCGGTCTTCAGCACAGTCAGCAGATCGGTGGGCACGGTCACTTGGCGCTCCACATCGGGATCGCCGCCGGGTTCCCGCCGAAGGCCTCGGCGAGGTAGGTGGAGGAGAGCTTGTCGAGCGTGCCGTCCTTCTTCATCGCGTCGATGGCCCCGTCGAGGGCGGCGGAGTTCTTGCCGCCCTTGGGGTACAGCGCTCCGTACGACTCGCCGGTGTCGTACTGTCCGATCACCTTGAGCTTGCCCTTGGACTCCTGGGCCTTGCCGAGCACGATGGCGACATCGGTGAGCGCTGCGTCGATCTGGCCCGCCTGGAGCGCGGCCTGCAACTCGACGTCGCCCGCGAACACCTTCGGCCGGCTCTTCGGGTGGAGGCGGTCGCGGACGAAGTCGGCGCCCGTGGTGCCCTGTTTCACGCCGAGCCGCAGGCCCCCGATGTTGTCCTTGGTCACCTCGGACCCGGACTTGACCAGCACGCCGATGTTGGAGGAGAAGTACGGCGAGGAGAAGTCCACCACCTTGCGGCGGGCGTCGGTGATGGAGATCTCCGCGAGCGCCATGTCGAAGTCCTGGGTCTTGCCCACGACGAGCGCGTCGAAGGACACATTGCGGACGGTGAGCTTGGACAGGCCGGCCCGGTAGGCGAGATTCGCGGCCATGCAGTACTCGTATCCGCTGTCGATCCGACGCACGGTGTCGCCGTTCCACCAGCCGGGGCTGGGCAGGTCACCGACCACGGTGAGCGTGCCCTTCTCGACGGTCTTGAGGTGAATCGAGCCGCGGGCGCCGGTCACCTTGCACGTGCCGTAGGCGCGGGATCCCTTGGCGTCGGTGGTGTGGGTGGTGGAGTCATCGCCGCCGGCCGCGGAACCGCTGCAGGACGTGAGGGCCGCGAGCAACGCGGCGGTGAATGCGGGCAAGGCAAACGTACGGACGCTGCGCATGGAGCTCCTAGAGGAGAGGTGCCGGGAAGCGGTGGCGCCACACTGCCCAAAACGTTTTTGTACGTCAAGACCTCGAGGTCAGCGAAAGAAAAACGTTTTGGGTTTCGAGGGTGCGGACAGGCCGTTCTCTGGCACTCTTGAAGCCGCCGCGCGTTGGAGCTCGGTGGATGACACGGAGGGGCGACCAGAGCATGACCAGCCGGAAATCGACACGGGCCGGGAAGGCCGGTCGGCGGATCGGCATCCGCGACGTGGCGCAGGCCACCGGCCTGTCCATCACCACCGTGTCCCACGCCCTGCACGACAAGGGCCAGATCGCCCCGGCCACCCGCGAGCGCGTCCGCCGCGCCGCCGAGGAACTCGGCTACCGCCCCGACCCCGTGGCCCGCGGACTGGTGTCCGGACGCACCGGCATCCTCGGACTGGCCGTAGGCCATATGTCGGACCGCCCGTGGGCCGGCACCTACCGCCCGTACTATGCGGCGTTCTCCGCCGGCGCCACCATGACCGCCGTCGAGCGGGACTACGCCCTCGTCGTCGTCCCGAGCGATCCGGCCTCCGGGCTGTGGGCCCGCGTCCCCATGGACGGCCTCATCATCGTCGACCCGGTACGGGAGGACCCGCTGCTCGCGGACTGCGCGCGCCGCCGCGTGCCGGTGGTCACCGACGGGCGCCCGATCGATCCGGGTTACGAGGATGTACCCACCGTGGAGAGCGACTTGGAGCATGGCATGGCCGAAGTCCTCGGCCACCTGCGGGACTCCGGCGCCACCCGGGTCGGCCTCCTCTCGGGCCCGGAACCCGACGCGTACACCCAGGATTGCGAGCGCCTCTACCGCGAGTGGTGCGCCGCGGCCGGCCGGCCGGCGCTCGTCGAGACACCGGCTGCCTCCGAGGATCCGGTGGAGGCGGCGCTACGGCTTCTGTCCGGCCCCGACCGCCCGGACGCGGTCCACGGCCTCAACGAGACATACGGCCAGGCCCTGGTGATCGCGGCCCGGCGGCTGGGCCTGCGCATCCCCGACGACCTGATGGTCAGTGTGATGCGCGAGAGCGACCAGTCCTGCGGCACCGAGGACTGGGATGTGCCGCTGACCGCGCTGAGCCTGGACGCGCGACGCCTGGGCGCCGAATCCGTGACGATGCTGATCGATGCCCTGGACGGAAAGGCGCCGCGGAATGTGGTGGTGCCGTGCACCGTCGTGGTCCGCAGGTCCACACTCCGTGCGTGAACGGTTCCGGGCCCGCAACATGGCGTCAACCAGGTGCCGTTGATGTGGGGCAAGGGGCGGCAGCCGGTGTTCCTTCGGCGTGACGCGGGCAGGCCCTGCCGTGCCGGGGCGGGGCGGCGTTTTGCCTGCCTCGCTGTGACGATCGGGTCCGCGAAGGCGGTCGGGGCGGTGTGGGTACGGACCGGGGCCCGGGACCGGGCCGGCTGCGTCGAGCCGATGTGACGGCGCCGGCCGCGGCCCGGTGGCCGGGCCGCGGCCAGAACGGGCGAGCGGGATGCCGGCGCGCGAATCCGGCTGCGCGTGCGCGTGTCGGGCGTCGCAGGGCAGGCGGGACGTCACCGCCGTGCCCGGGCCCGGAGGCCGGGATCCGGTGCGGCTTTGGCCCTGCGTTCACCGTCTGCCTACGCCGGGCCCACCGGCGCCGCGTCCGGGCCCGTCTGACGGGCCAGCGGGTTGTTGCCGATCGAGTTGTGGACGCTGAAGCTCACCGCGCCGGAGCGGTACCGGTCGTCGGAACACTCGACCGGGCGGCCCTCGCGGGTGGTCGTGACCCGGCGCACCCGCAGCAGCGGACTCGTGCGGCGCACACCCAGCAGTTCGGCGTCCTGCGCGCCCGCCGCGACCGCGTCGATCAGATGCTCGCCGTACGCGAAGACCAGCCCCGTGTCCGCGAACAGCCGTTGCGTCACTGACGGACAGTCCGCCTCGATGCGCTCGACGGCCGGGGCGATCCAGTTCGCGTACACCGTCCGTTCCAGCAGCACCGGTTCCCCGTCCAGGCCGCGCAGCCGCAGGACGTGGAGCACCGGCACGCCGACCGGCATCTGGAGGCGTACCGAGTCCTGGGCGGTCGCGGGGCGGTACTGCGAGGACACCACCCGGCCCGTCGCCGTACGGCCCATCGCGCGCGCCCACTGGGCGAAGCTGCGCAGCTCGGCGAAGCTCTGGTTGCGGCGGCTGGCGAGCACGACGCGCCGCGCGCCCTGCCGGGACCCGATCAGCCCCTCCGACGTCAGGGCGGCGACGGCCTGGCGGACGGTGCCGCGCGAGACGCCGTAGCGGGCGGCGAGTTCCGTTTCCGGGAGCAGCCGACTGCCCACCGCGTACTCCTCGCGATCGATCGCCCGGCGCAACTCCTCGGCAATCTCCTCGTGTCGGGCTGCCATGGTCCCCTCTCGTGCTGTGCGCGGTGTGCAGGTGAACCAGCGTAGACGAGACGGGAAGGGGACCGTTCTCCCGGAAGGTATCCGGCAAGTGTCCAGAAGAATGGGGGTCACAGTTGCCCCCTTGTTCACCGAGGCGACATCGAAGGCATGCCTACTGAGGCCAACTTGTTCAAACAAGTACCCTGTCGAGCCTCCGCGGGAATCACCGTCCGGGGGCGCCACCCCCAGGAGAGATCGTGACCGTGTCCCTGCCCAGGATCGCCGTCCTCACCGGCGGCCTCGCCGTCGCCGTACTCGGCCTCAGCGCCTGTGGCGCAGCCACCAGCCAGTCCGCTGCCACCCCGGGCGGCAGGACGGCGGCAACCGCAACCTCCGCGGCGGACTTCGGCGGCATGGACAGCCTTGTCGCCGCGGCGAAGAAGGAGGGCACACTGCACGCCATGGCTCTGCCCCGCGACTGGGCCAACTACGGTGCGCTGATCGACGGCTTCACCGAGAAGTACGGCATCAAGGTCGAGGTCGAGAACCCGGACGGCAGCAGCCAGGACGAGATCAACGCGGTCACCTCGCGCAAGGGCCAGAACCGTGCGCCCGACGTGCTGGACCTGGGCAGCTCGTTCGCGCTGAGCGGGGCCCAGCAGGGACTGTTCGCCCCGTACGAGGTCGCCTCGTACGACGGCATACCGGCCGCGCAGAAGGACCCGCAGGCGCGCTGGTACAACGACTACGGCGGCTACGTCTCCATCGGCTGCGACGCCAAGCGCGTCAAGCACTGCCCCACCACCTTCAAGGATCTCCTGGGGGCCGAGTACAAGGGCAAGGTCGCGCTCAACGGCAACCCGACCAAGTCCGGCTCCGCGTTCGGCGGCGTCTACGCGGCGGCCCTGGCGAACGGCGGTTCCTTCGACGAGATCCAGCCGGGACTGGACTTCTTCGCCGAGCTGAAGAAGAACGGCAACTACACGCCGGTCGAGTCGACCCCGGCAACCATCGAGAAGGGCGAGACGCCCATCAGTATCGACTGGGACTACCTCAACGCCGGCTACGCCGACGAGTTCAAGGGCAAGGGGGTCGACTGGAAGGTCTCCGTCCCGTCCGACGGCCGGTACGCGCAGTACTACTCGCAGGCCATCACCAAGGACGCGCCGCACCCCGCCGCCGCCCGCCTGTGGCAGGAGTACCTGTACAGCGCCGAGGGCCAGAACCTCTGGCTGGGGGGCTACGCCCGCCCGGCGCTGATGCCCGCCATGGAGAAGGCCGGGACGCTCGACAAGGACGCCGCCGCCAAGCTGCCCGAGGTCTCCGGCACGGTCGCGTTCCCGACCGAGGCCCAGCAGAACAAGGCCAAGGGCGTCATCGCCCAGGGCTGGGGCAAGGCCGTCTCGGGATGACCCGCGGCATGACTGTCACTTCTGCGCCTGCCCGCGTCGACGCCGCACCCGCCGTACCCTCCGGCCGGCGGCGCCGGCGCGCCGGGTGGCTCGCCGTCGTTCCGTTGCTCGTCTTCGTCGCGATCGTCTTCGGGATCCCGGCCCTGGCCATGCTGAACGGGGCCTTCACCGTCAAGGACCCGGTCACCGGCGCCACGTCCTACACCACCGCCAATGTGACCGCGTCGCTGCACGGTGCCTATCTGACGGCGCTCCTGGGCAGCGTCAAGCTGTCCGCCGTCTCGGCGGCCATCGGTACGCTCCTGGGGCTGCTGCTCGCCCAGGCCGTGGTGGCCTCCCGCTTCCGCGCACTGCGCGAGGCCGTACTCACCGCCTCCGGGGTGCTCGCGAACTTCGGCGGTGTCCCGCTCGCCTTCGCCTTCGTCGCCACGCTCGGCAACTCCGGTGTTCTCACGAGCCACCTGGGTCTCGCCGACACGGGCTGGACCCTGTACAGCTTCTGGGGTCTGACCCTCACGTACCTCTATTTCCTGATCCCGCTGATGGTTCTCACCATCACGCCCGCTCTCGACGGGCTGCGCTCCCAGTGGCGCGAGGCCGCACAGAACAACGGCGCCACGCATGCCCGGTACTGGCGGCACGTCGCCCTGCCGGTGCTCGCGCCGTCGCTGCTCGGCGGCCTGGTGCTGCTGTTCGGCAGCGCGTTCGCCGCCTACGCCACCGCCGCCGCGATGGTCGGCAGCTCGGTCCCGCTGGTCACGCTGCAGATCGCCGACGCCATCTCCGGCAACGTCCTGGTCGGCCAGGAGAACGTGGCACTGGCCCTCAGCCTCGACATGGTCCTCGTCGCGGGCCTGGTGATGGCCGTGTACCTGCCCCTGCAACGACGGAGCGCGCGATGGCTCGCCTGAACACCACCTTCCGCCCCTGGCGGGCCGCGGTCCTCGCCGTCGCCGCACTGTACTTCCTGGTGCCGCTGGCAGCCTCCGTCATCTTCACGGTCGACGTGCCCGGTCAGGGCCTGAACGCCGACGCGTATGCGCGGATCCTGGGCACCGACGGCTTCCTGCCCAGCCTGGTGCTCTCCCTCGAACTGGCCGCCGCCACGATCGCGGTCGTTGTGCTGCTGATGGTGCCCGCCATGGTCGCGCTGCGGCTCGGCGCACCCCGGCTGCGGCCCGTCGTCGAGGTCGTCTGCTCGCTGCCGCTGATCGTCCCGCCGATCGCGTTCGTCGCCGGGATCGGAACGGTCCTCAAGTGGGGTCCCGAGTACCTCGCGGCGACGCCGCTCTTCCAGACGTTCGTCGCGCTCCAGAACCCCAACTTCCCGATCGTGCTGGTCCTCGCCTACGTCGTGATGGCTCTGCCGTTCGTCCACCGTGCCCTTGACGCGGGGCTGCGCGCGGTCGATGTGCGCACGCTCGTCGAGGCCGCGCGCAGCTGCGGCGCCGGCTGGCCGCAGGCCCTGGTCCGCGCGGTGCTGCCGAATCTGCGCGGCGCGCTGCTGAACGCGGCGTTCCTCACGCTGGCGCTCGTGCTGGGCGAGTTCACGGTCGCCCAGCTCCTCGGCTTCCAGCCCTTCGCCGTCTGGATCTACAGCATCGGCGGCTCACAGGCCCAGATGTCCGTCGCCGTGTCCGTGCTCAGCCTGTTCATGACCTGGGCACTCCTGCTGGCCGTCGCCACCCTCGGCGGCCGCCGCGCCCTCTCCCGTACCGCCTCCCAGGGATGACCCCCACCATGACGATCACCACGCAGGAGAAGGCTGCCTCGACCGGCGCCGCAACCGTCGAATTCCGCGGTATCCGCCGCAGGTTCGGCGCGGCCGTCGCCCTCGACGGTCTCGACCTGACCGCGCGGCCCGGTGAACTCCTCGCCCTGCTCGGCCCGTCCGGCTGCGGCAAGACCACCGCGCTGCGCATGCTCGCCGGGTTCGAGCACCCGGACTTGGGCGAGGTCCTCGTCGACGGCGAGGACGTGACCGGGGTGCCGGCCCATCGCCGCGACGCCGGGATGGTCTTCCAGTCGTACAGCCTCTTCCCGCACCTCAGCGCGCTCGACAACGTCGCGTTCGGGATGCGTATGCGCAAGGTGCGAACGGCCGAGCGGCGCGAGCGCGCCGCCGAGCTGCTGGAGCTGGTCGGCCTCGGGGACCTGGGGACACGGTTCCCGCACCAGCTCTCCGGCGGGCAGCAGCAGCGCGTCGCGCTCGCCCGCGCGCTCGCGCTGCGCCCGCGGGTCCTGCTGCTCGACGAACCGCTGTCCGCGCTCGACGCCAAGGTGCGGCTGACACTGCGCGAGGAGATCCGCCGTCTGCAGCAGGAACTCGCCGTCACCACACTCTTCGTGACGCATGATCAGGAAGAGGCACTCTCGATGGCCGACCGGGTCGCCGTGATGCGTGCGGGGCGGCTGGAGCAGTGCGCGGCCCCCGCCGAGCTGTACGCGCGGCCCGCCACCGCGTTCGTCGCCGAGTTCGTCGGCACCATGAGCCGGATCCCGGGCATCCTCGACGCCGGGCGCACCACGGTGGCGGTCCTGGGACGACGGCTGCCCGTGGACGGCCGGCCGGGCGAGAGCAACGACGTGGACGTCCTCGTACGACCCGAGGCCGTCCGGCTCACCGCAAACGACACCGGCAACGCCCGGGTCGTCGCCGCCGCCTTCCTCGGCGCCGCCACCCGCGTCACCGTCCGCCTCGCCGACGGCACCGAGATCAAGGCCGACCTGCAGACGCACGAGGCAGCGGCGCTCGCCCCGGGCACCGCCGTGTCCGTCACCCTCCCGGACCGGCCGGTGCTGGTCGCGGCGCGCCGCGGCTGAGCCGCGGCGCCCGCCGCATACGAATGCCCGCAGGACGTCTGCTGACGTACCGCCCCGCAGCCCTGCGGTACGTCAGCACCCGTACCACGTCGACCCGCTGAAAGAGACCTCCGTGACGCGCCCCCGCACCACCCCCGTCCAGCCACCCCTGCTGAAGGCCGTGCTCTTCGACATGGACGGCACCCTCGTGGACACCGAGCAGCTGTGGTGGGCGGCCGTCGACGAGGTGGCCGCCCAGCTTGGGTACACGCTCACCGAAGCCGACCAGCCCGATGTGCTGGGCCGCCCCGTGGAGCACACGGCGACGCTGCTGGGCCGGGCCGTCGGCGCGCCGGTCGGCGCGGTCGCCGCTGAGCTCCACCGGAAGTTCGCGGCCCGGGTGCGTGCCGACGTCGTGCCGCGCCCCGGCGCAGTCGAACTGCTCGTGGCGCTGCGCTGTGCGGGCGTTCCCACCGCCCTTGTCACGGCCTCGCCGCGGCACGTCGCCGACACCGTCGTGAAGGCCCTGGAGTCGCTGGGGGCTGGGCGGTTCACCACCACGGTCACCGCCGACGACACGCTGCGCACGAAACCCGCCCCCGACCCGTACCTCGCCGCCTGCCAGGCCCTGGGCGTGGCCCCGGCCGCCTGTGTGGCGGTGGAGGACACTCCCACGGGTGTCGCTTCGGCGGAGGCGGCGGGCTGCCACGTCCTCGCGGTCCCGTCCGTCGCACCGATCGGACCGGCGGCCCGGCGCACGGTTCTCGCGAGCCTGAAGGAGGCGTCCCCGGGGCTGCTGAGTGCGCTGGTGCGCGCCGGGGTATCGGGGCCGCGTGCGCTGGGCGGGCCGACGCCGGCTCAGGGGACACGTGTCTCCGGCCAGCCCGACGGCGGATCCGCCCCTGCCCTTCCCGCAAGGCGCCGCCATGCTCCGCCGGCGCGCCCTCGGCCTGGAGCGTGACCCGGCCGTCGACGCCGCCCTCCCCCTAAGCAAGTCGACGCCGCCCTCCCCCTAAGCAAGAGGCCGGCGCGGCCGGCGCGGGCCAACCCGGTGAAGTGCCCCGGGCGGGCGGGGCGAGGAGATGCCCCCCGGGCTGCCCCACGCGTCCGGGCTCGGACTGTGGCTGCACTCCCGCTTCCCGCAGCAGAGGGTCTCGGCAGGGCTCGTGACCGCCGACGTGGTCGGGCCGGACGACCTGCTCACGGCCACCGGCCGCCTGACGGCGACCGCACACAGAGCCGGACATGAGTCCGTGCCGGTACGGGGCATCAGCATCGAGACCCGTGGACCGGCGGTTGCCGCGAAGGGCCCCAACCCGCGGACGAAAACGACGTGCGCGCTGCCTGCGTCATTGACACACTGCGCCGGTGAACCATGAACAGATCTCCAGGATCGCCCATGCTGATCACCCGATAAAGTCTCCGCTCGACGACGACTCGGTGCGCCGGCTGCTGGAACGGGGGCTCCCGCGCGGCGACGAGCGGGTACTCGACCTTGGCTGCGGGGGCGGGGAGTGGCTCCTGCGCGCCCTGCTCTCGCGCCCGCGCCTGCATGCCGAGGGCGTGGACATCTCCGAGGACGCCCTGGCACAGGCCCGCCGGGCCGCGAGCGACCTCGGCGTCCAGGAGCGCCTCGTCCTCCATCACCAGGAGGCCGGGGACTTCGTCTCCTCGCAGTCGTTCGACCTGGTGCTCAGCGTCGGGGCCACGCATGCCTTCGGTGGCTTGCTCCCCACTCTCGCGGCGGCACGCAAGCACCTGGCTCCCGGCGGCCGTGTCCTTATCGGTGAGGGGTTCTGGGACCGTGCCCCTTCCCAGGAGGCCATCGAGATGCTCGGGGACTTCACCGACCTGGCGACCACCGTGGACCGCGTCGTCGCCGACGGGTGGACCCCTGTCGGCGGGCACGTCAGCACACGCCGTGAGCTGGACGACTACGAGTGGTCCTGCTGGGGGTCCCTGGCCTCATGGGCCCTGGACCACCCTGTCGATCCGGACAGCTCGCACGCGCTCACGACAGCGACCACCCGTCGCTCCGAATGGCTGCGCGTCTACCGGGACACCTGGGGCTTCGTCTGCCTGGTCCTGCGCCGGACGTCCGACCGCCCGTGAACCAGCCCTCGTGCTTCAGGGCCCGTCCCGGCGGATCACACCGCTGCGACGCGGCCCCGGGGCACGCAGTCGGGCAGCCGGTGAACTCGAGCAGCGCGCCGGACCGTTGAAGGTGCTTTCCCAGCGATCCGCCTACTGCTGCGGGCTGTCGCTGCCGGTGGTGGGCGGCAGCGGGCGTGCGCACGGCCCGGCTCGCCGCCCCGGTGGCGGTTGCGGGTCAGGCCGTCGCGTCCAGGGCCTGGACGGCCGCCTTGGCCGCGTTCTCCACCAGTTGGACACCGTCCGCCATGCTGACGCTGCCCCGCGACAGCACCGCTACCAGGCGGTCGTGTCCGTCCACCCGGACCTGACCGATGCTGTTGACGTCCCAGCGGCCCGTCGCGGTCCGCTGCAGCCAGCCGTTCTTCATGCCGGTGACGGGGCCGGCTGCCGAAACGCCCCAGTCCTGGCCTGCCGCTATGCCGCCCATGAGGCTGCGCAGGTAGGCCCGGGACGCCTGGTCCAGTGGGGAGTCGGTGCCGAAGACGGCGCTCAGCAGGGCGAGCTGATCGGTCGCGGTGGTCTGGGTGAGCCCCCAGTGCCCGTCGCCGCCACCGGTCGTGCCGGTCAGGCCGAGCCTGCGGTTGGCGGCGTCCAGGCCCGGCGCCTCGCCGATCACGCGCCACAGCGCGTCGGCGGACGCGTTGTCACTGATCCGGACCATCGACGTGGCGGACGCCTTCTCCTGCGCCGTGAGCCCGCGGTGCTGGTCCTGGGCCTTGAGCAGCAGGGCCGCCAGGATGTCGACCTTCACGATGCTCGCCGTGTCGTACGTCGTCCCCGCCTGCACGCCGTACCGTGCCGTGCGCCCGTCGGCCGGATCGAGCACCGCCACCGAGAGCGAGGCGGGGCCGGCCGCCACGACCGGCGCGAGCCGCCGGGACAGCGCCTGGTCAGGAGCCACACCGGTGCCGGCGGTCCGCAGGGCCGCCACGGACACCGACGGCGGGTGCGCCACCGCGGCGGACGCGGGCGCCGGCGCGAGGACCGCGGCCGGCCGGGCGATGCCGGGCACCGTGCCCGCGGTCGGGCCCGACCGCGGGACGGTCCGCGCCCTGTCGGCCCCGGCCGCGTCGGCAAAGCCGCCCGTCGCCGCCCCGCCGGCCATGACGAGCGCGAGTGCGGCCAGGGCGTAGCGCGAGGGGAGGCGCCGGGCGAACGTGACGACCAGCGGAGCGAACATATGGCGAGACATGGCGCGAGGATAAAAAGACCATCCGTGAAATAGCTATGGCCCACATAACAGCTGCGCGACACGGTTCGTGATTCCGCACACATCGCCCGTAAATGGACTCTGCGGAATGAGTGCTCAATGAGGTCGTCAATGAACTTTCCGTGCGGGTTCAGCCGCTCATGGCGGCCATGACAGGTGTGCCGCCGTCGCGTCGATGAGCGCGGTCGACCAGTCGGTGGCCGCGGCTTCGCCGGCGGGCGCGTCCTGTGACGCTGCCGGTCCCGGTTCCGTCCGCGGCCTCGCCGGCCACGTTGATGCCGCGGGCAGCCGGGGTCGGGAACCCGGCGGCCGCCGGTATACGAGAGCGGCGTGCCACCTCCCTGTGCGGGTGGTGGCACGCCGGACCAAAAGGGCGGCACGCCGGGGTCAGAAGGTGCGCCCTTGGTCAGTCGCGGGGCAGGGGCAGGTCAGCGGCGGTAGCCCCAGGACTGGGTGTCCACGGTGCGGCCGTCGTCGTCGCGCAGGGTGGCCTTGTCGGTGTAGTTGCCCCAGATGTAGTCCCAGCTGCCCTGGTAGACGTCCCGGCGGGTGTTATAGCCGTGCCCGGTGTGGACGCGGACCGTGGCGTAGCCGGGCAGGCGCAGGTCGTCGAAGCGGTAGCGGTTGCCGTCGCGGTCCGAGAGCGTCCATCCGTCCAGGTCGACCGCGCGGCGGCCGGTGTTGGTGACCTCCACCCACTCCCTGTTCAGCGAACGGTTCGACCAGTCGTCACGGCCGGGGCTGTTGTACTGGATGTCGCCGAGGACAACGTTGGAGTACGAGTGGTGGCGGCCGTGCCTGTATCCGTGGCCGTAGCCGTGGTCGCTGTCGGCGGATGCCGGCATCGCCGCCGCGGCGACGACGGAGCCGGCTGCCAGAGCGGTAGCGGCGATGCGGCGGACGGTACGAGAAGCAGACATTGATGTCCCCTCAAGTAAGGGCGCCCAGGGCCCGGTCAAGGGCCATGCTGCGCGGTGCGGTTCCCGGCCCCTCAGGCCGAGAACCCAAAGACTGGAGCACCTCCCCCGCCACCGACAGCGACTCCGGTTCGTGTTACTTAATGCGGACATTTCCGTAACTCGCGATTGCATTGATCACACATCCCGCCCAGGCATGCCCCTGACATCGACTGCCGGATCCACGTACCCGCTCCGCAACCGGGGACAAGCCGTTTCCAGCCCCCGCGCACCCCGCCGCACCACCCCGCAAGCCACTCGTCCAGCAGCACGCCCGTCAGTAACAGCCGAAATGCCGGGCGATTCAGACATATATCGCGTGGCCGAACACCCGCCCGCAGAGTGCGGTCTTCCTCGGCAGTCGCGGGCGGGACAGGTCGGATCAGTACGTGGGTGGGTCTGTCCGGGTCGAGGACGGCGAAGATGCCGTGGATCCGGCCGTCTCGCACATCGAGTGCGCCGCCGCTCGAGGCTGAGCTCGGCGCGGGTGTTGTCCTGGAACGGCACAGACATTCTTTTTCCGGGAGTTCTTCGTGCGCCCGGCTTTCCGGGTCCTTCAAGAGATCGGGAATATCCTGAACAGTGATCTCTTGACCGGTTACGCCCGTCGGGAATTCCGTTCCCTGGAACAGTCGTACGACCCTTGGTGTCGACCAGCATTCGACCGGTCTCACGCCTCCCCCCCTTTCCCCTTGCTCTACAACGGAGAGTTCCATGAACACGATGCGTGTCGCCCAGGTCAGTGCTGCGGGCGGGAAGTTCGAAATCGTCGAGCGGGAACTGCCGCAGCCCGGCCCCGGCCACGTCCGGATCACCGTCGAGGCGGCGGGCATCTGTCACAGCGATGCGGGTTTCGTCGACGCCGGCTTTCCCGGCGTGCAGTTCCCGCTGGTCACCGGCCACGAGGTTGCCGGGCGGATCGACACCCTCGGCGAAGGCGTGACCGGATGGCACGTCGGCGACCGCGTCGAGGTCGGCTGGTTCGGTGGCCACTGCGGCCACTGCGTGCCCTGCCGCGAAGGCGACTTCATCGACTGCCAGAACCTTCAGGTACCCGGCTGGGCCTACCCCGGCGGTTACGCCGACGCCATGGTGGCCCCCGTATCCGCGCTCTCGCGCATTCCTGACGGATTGCCGGCCGCCCTGGCCGCGCCGCTCGGCTGCGCCGGCGTCACCACTTTCAACGCGCTGCGGCACAGCTCTGCCCGGCCTGGTGACCTCGTGGCGATCCTCGGCGTCGGCGGCCTGGGACACCTCGGAGTCCAGTACGCCAACCGGTTCGGCTTCGACACCGTCGCCATCGCCCGCGGCCAGGAGAAGGAGCCACTGGCCCGGGAGCTCGGCGCCCGGCACTACATCGACAGCAGCGCCGTCAACGTCGCCGAAGCCCTCCAAGCGCTGGGGGGCGCCCGCGTCGTGCTCGCCACGGCGGCCAACTCCGACGCGATGACTGCCACCGTCGACGGCCTGCGTCACCGTGGGCAGCTGATCGTCCTCGGCGTTACCCCCGAGCCGCTGCAGATCAGCCCGCTGCAGCTGATCGGGGCAAGCCGCTCCGTCCACGGCCACCCGTCCGGCACCGCCCAGGACGTCCAGGACACGATGACGTTCAGCGCGCAGACCGGGGTGAAGCCGATGGTGGAGACGGTGCCGCTGGAGGAAGTCGACGAAGCCTTCCAGCGGATGCTCAGCGGCGCGGCCCGTTTCCGCATGGTGCTCACCACCGGCAACTGACCAGCACCTGCGGCGCTCGCTCCGTTACGGCCGCCGCGGGTCCTGCTGGGCGGTGTCCTGCCAAGAAAACGGGGCGAGGTCGGGCTCGACCCAGCCGCTCTTCGCCTGCGGGCCGGCCAGCGTTGCCGGGCGGTAGAAGCAGGTCAGCAGTCGTTTGTCGAGCAGCGCGGGGTGGTGGTCGGCGAACGCGGCGAAGTCGCTTTCGTCATGCTCGTCCGCGTGGTGCCCGACCAGTTCCACCCAGGCGCGGCTGACGGTCGCGTGGTATTTCTGGGGCGCACCCGCGTATCGGGCGGTGCGCTGGATGCCGTCGCTGACCAGGCCGACCGCTGTGGGCACGCCGCACTGTCGCACGGCCAGCCACGTCAGGTGGACATGCTCGCGGTGGCCGAACCGCTCGGCGTTCGCCATCACTTCGGCCATCAACGCTTCGAAGGTGGGTGCGTCGTCGGCCTGCGTCCGGGGCTGGTGCACGGTCATGAGGACACCTCCGTCAGGGCTTGCAGGGCAGTGCGCAGGGCGGCGACAGCATCGGCGGGCAGGTCGCCGAGCGCGCGGTGCTCCAGGTCGGTGACGGCCTGTCGGATCGTGGTGGCGGCCAGGCGCCCGGAAGAGGTGAGCTCGATGAGCACCGCCCGGCGGTCGCCCGGGCGGATGCCCCGGGTGATGTGGCCGCGTCGTTCCAGTCGGTCCAGCACGCTGGTCAGCGTCGTGGGGCGAGTGCCCACGGCCGCGCCCAGTTCGGACACGGTTCTGCCGCGGCCGTCGGCAAGGTTGGCCAGCGCATTGATCTCGGAGGGGGTCAGGTCCAGGTCGACGAGCTCTGCGGCGAGCACTTGCAAGGTGGCGTGGGTGGCCCGCTGGAGCGCCAGCAGGGCAGACCATTCACATGGCACGGATTCGGATTTCACAATTTCGGACTATACGATTTCGTATGGACTGCTGCAAATCGAGGCCTCGTCCACGACCGGCCACCATCGCTGCCCGCGTCGTTGCCGATGCGGGAACGTGGCTGCGTCACGCGCTGTGCGTCGCCGGCGAGGCGGGCGATGCCTCCGATGCCGGGCCTTCGAAACCGAACAGCTCTGCAGGACCGGACACGATGCCGTCGGGCACATCGGTGCCGCCCGGCCGGCGGTGCGTCTCCACGCCGCCGGGCAGCGGGACGGTGCCGGGCGGTGTGCTCGGGCGTCCCTCGGGGCCGGCGGGTTCAGCCGAGGGCGCGGTCGAGGTTGAAGGCGGCACTGATGAGGGACAGGTGGGTGAAGGCCTGCGGGAAGTTGCCGAGTTGTTCTCCCGTCGGTCCGATTTCCTCTGCGTACAGGCCGAGATGGTTGGAGTAGGTGAGCATTTTCTCGAAGGCCAGGCGGGCCTCTTCCAGGCGGCCGGCCCGGGTGAGGGCTTCGATGTACCAGAATGAGCAGATCGAAAAGGTGCCCTCGGTGCCCGAGAGGCCGTCCGGGCTGGCTCCCGTGTCGTAGCGGTAGACGAGCGAGTCGGCGACCAGCTTCGTGCCGAGGGCGTCCAGCGTCGCGAGCCACTTCGGGTCGACCGGGGAGACGAACTTGACCAGGGGCATCATCAGCACGGAGGCGTCCAGGACGTCGCCGTCCAGTTGTTGGACGAAGGCGCCGGCTTCGGCCGACCAGCCGCGTCTCATGATCTGCCGGTAGATCGCGTCACGGCTCTTCCCCCACCGGACAAGATCGGCAGGCAAGCCGCGCCGGGTCGCCATGCGCATGGCCCGCTCGATGGCCACCCAGCACATCAGGCGCGAGTACAGGAAGTCCCGTCGTCCCCCGCGGATCTCCCAGACGCCTTCGTCCGGCTGGTCCCAGTGGTCGCAGACCCAGTCCACCACGGCGCCGACCTCGTCCCAGCGGTGGCTGCTGATGGGCTGCCCCCACTTGTCGTACAGATAGATGGAGTCGATGAGTGCTCCGTAGATGTCCAGCTGGAGCTGGGTTGCGGCGGCATTTCCCACCCGTACCGGGGACGACCCCAAGTACCCCTCGAAATGCGACAGTTCGCGCTCGGGAAGCTCGCGGCGTCCATCGATGCCGTACATGATCTGCAGCGGTCCGGTGGTCTCGTCGTCGCACATGATGCAGGAGGACAGAAAGCCCATGAACGCTTCGGCCTCCGAGGTGAAGCCCAGCCTGAGCATGGCGTAGATGCAAAAGGCGGCGTCCCTGACCCACGTGTACCGGTAGTCCCAGTTGCGCTCGCATCCGATCTCTTCGGGCAGGCTCGTCGTCGGCGCGGCCACGATCGCGCCGGTCGGCGCGTAGACGAGCAGCTTCAGGGTCAGTGCGGAGCGGTGCACCATCTCCCGCCACCGTCCGTGGTAGCGCGAGGAGCCCAGCCAGTGCCGCCAGAAGCGGACCGTGGCCTGGAACTCCTCCTCCGCCTCGCGCCGGGCACACCCGCGCACGGCGACCTCTGCCCCGATCCGGTCGAGGGCGAAGACCGCGGACTCGCCTTCCAGCAGCTTGAAGTGCGACCAGGCGTCCGTGCCGTCGCATTCGAGCGGCACGGTGGCTGTCAGTGCCAGGGACAGGTTCTTGGATTCGAAGTGCGCCCTGTCGCCCTCAAGGCGTGCGCTGTGCGGCTCGGTCCCGTATCCGAAGCGGGGAGCCACCCGCGCGGTGAACGGAAGCGAGCCCCGGACGCAGAGCAGGCGTCTGATCAGCCGGTGCCGGTGGGCCTCGCCCGATTCGTCGCCGATGGGCATGAAGTCCTGGATCTCGCCCACCCCGTCCGTGGCGAAGAACCGTGTGATCAGCACATTGGTGTCGGGAAAGTAGAACTGGCGGGTCCGCACGGGCACGTCGGCGGCCAGCTGAAACGATCCGCCCCGGTCCGCGTCCAGGATGGAGCCGAACACGCTGGGTGCGTCGAATTGTGGGCAGCAGTACCAGTCGATCGTGCCGTCGGTGCCCACGAGCGCGACGGTACGGAGGTCGCCGATCAGGCCGTGGTCGGCGATCGGCAGGTAGCGCGGGGAACCCGCCCCTTGCCCGTATCCACTGCATCCGACACTCTCGAACGCCATGCCAGGCCTCCCTGCCACCGCAGCGCCACCGCCGCGAAGCCGAAAACAACCCTGATAACAGCTTAAATCGTCACGCATGTGTGCCTGGCTCTGTCGCTTCAGCCGCCACCACTCACCCCAGCTCAGCAAACCGACAGCAGCTCACCACCCTCGCAGAGCCGACGAGGTCACCGGCCGTGCGTTCATGCGGCGGGCGGCGTGGGCCGACGCAGGTGGGCCAGATCGTCGGGTGGCGGGGTGTCGGGCCGGTGGAAGAGCGGGGTCTGGTCGACGGCGGCCGCCGGGGCGTCGGCCAGCTGGAAGCGCTCGCGCAGCCGGTGGTAGAACGCCAGCGGTGCCAGACGAGCCAGGCGCAGCCGGTACGGTGCGCGGTAGGCGGCCACCCAGTCCCCCGGTTCCAGAACTCCGCGCGTCTGCCCGTCGATGCTCACGGCCACCCGGCCGGAGTGCGGCAGCACGTGTACCACGACCGCCTCGTCGACCGCGGCTATCACGGTGCGGTCGAAGGCCATGTGCGGAGCGACCGGGGTAAAGACGATGGCGTCGGCGGCGGGGTCCAGAACCGGCCCTCCCGCGGCGAAGTTGTAGGCGGTCGAGCCCGTGGGGGTGGCCACGATCACCGCGTCGGCCGAGTAGGAGGCAAGCAGCTGCCCGGCCAGGTACACGGCCACGCTCGCCTGCCGGTCCCGGGCGAGTTTTTCCAGGACCACGTCATTGACGGCGGTGACGTCCAGGGCGACACCCCAGCCGGCCGTCTGCACCCCGGCGGGGCGCACGGCCGGCGCGGGCAGTGCGGGACCGCGCCCGTAGCACAGCACCGTGTCCAGGCCGACGGGCGTGCGAAGCGGGCGCGACGCGCGCAGTGTGAGCACCATCCGCTCCTCGATCACCGCCTGATCCCGGTGGAGAACGTCGAGCGCGTCCTCCACCTGATCGGTGGTGATCTCGGTCAAAAAGCCGAGCCGGCCCACGTTCACGCCCAGCACCGCCGCCCCGTCCTTGGCGGCGATCCGCGCCCCGCGCAGAAACGTGCCGTCACCGCCGAACGTGATGATCAGCCCCGGGTGGCCCGCCGCTTCGGCCTCCTCCTGGCCGCCATGCCGCGATTCCCCCTCCCGCCACACGTCGATGTCGGTGCAGGCTATGCCGCGCGCGGCACACCACAGGCGGGCGGTCCGCGCCGCCGCGACGGCGGCGGGCCGGCCTTGGTGGACAACCAGGCCCAGCCGATTCAGAGGCATCACTTCTCACCGTAGACCGCCCCGGCACGCCGCGCAGATCGCAACGGATCTTCCCCGGGGCCACCGGACCGGCCGGAAACAGCCCTCCTCCTGTACCGGTCGAGAGGGGGCGTGGACACGGACCGGTGCGGCCTTTGTCGCAGCGCCGGCTGCTGCGGCACCGGGCTCGGGTTGCCGTGGGGCCGGCGCCCGGTCCTGTCCGCGCGGTCCGGGAAGAACTCTTCCTGCCCTCCCGGTGTCGGAGTCGTCGCGCACCGCATACCGCACCGAACGGCATGTGCAGCGGCCGCATATCGTAGCGTTACGCTCATTTTGTATGCATGTGTTCCGACTGTGGAGGCAACCATGCGCCCGACCGACGAGTACCCGACTCCGTCGCAGGCCGAGGGCGAGCGGCTGGAAGAGGACATGAATCCGGCTGAGCAGCGGCATCCGGCCATCACACGCACTCAGCCGTCCCAGGCCGAGGGCGAGCGCCGGGCAGAGGACGACGAAAGCTGAAGGCCGGGCCGGCCGCCACGATGCTCAGGTGCGGCGCCGGCCCCCGATGAACACCGAGATCGAGGTGTACGCACGGCGGGCCGGCGGAACAGTGTTCAGGCCGCTGGTCGTGGCCGTCCCGCCGATCCGATTGCGGTGCGGCCCGCGCCGTCGCCGTGCGGACAGTGCCCGAGCCTGCAAGGCGGACGAGTGCGCCGGGCTCATCGCGTCACGAGGGCTTTCCCCCTTGGGGCGACGCCCACGCCTTCACACCTCGATGCTCTCCCCTGCTCCGAACACCCGGATGTCGGCGCCGGATCGCTCGGCCTCATCCGCAAGGAACATGCCGACCGGCCCCATTCCGGTCTCCGAGACGTAGGCGTCGTGAATGGAGTAGGCGCGGTCCGGGGCGACTTCTCTGAGGTAGTCGACCATCTCCGCCGCCTTGAGCCATGGCGCGTCGCACGGTGTCAGCAGGGTCGGCACCCGCTGCCCGGGATGGTGAAGGAGTCTCCCCGGTTAATACCTGGCCGTCGACCAGGAATCCGCTGTTGGCGACGGCCGGGATGTCGGGGTGGACCACGGCGTGCAGGTCTGCGTACACCTGGATGTCGAAGCCCGCCGCGGTGAACCGGTCCTCGTGCCCGACCTGCTGGATTCGTCGATGAACGTCCTGCACCTGTACCGGACGGGCCTCGCGCTCGTCCCGGCTGCCGGGAGGGCAGTCGTCAGGCGCGCCCGTCGCGTCAAGCCCGCCACCGCAAGGTAGGCAGGAATCTCCCTCATTCACGACGCAGAGCACTTCAAGCCATACCGGTGTGCCCGGCAGCGCGTCCCACAGCCGGGCACTGCCAACCGGAAGGATCACGCCCATGGCGCACCGATTGTCGATCCCCTCTCCCACAACTGCCCTCACCCTCGTGACAGGTGCCGCCGCCGGCGTTGGCCGGCTGGTGGTGGAACGCCTGCGCGGCAGCGGTCTGCCGGTTCGTGCCTTCGTGCACCGCGACGACGGGCGCGCCGCCGAGCTCCGCGCTCTGGGGGCGGATGTCGCCGTGGGTGATCTGACCCGCGCGGCCGACGTTGCGCGGGCGCTCGACGGCTGTCGCCGGGTGTATTTCGGACTGGGCGTCTCCTCGTACTATCTGGAGGCGACGGTGACCGCAGCAGCGGCCGCCCTGGACCACGGGCATCTCGAGGTCTTCGTCAACATGTCCCAGATGACGGTCTCCCAGATGACACTGACCAGCACCAGTGAGTCCCGGCAGCAGCGTCAGCACTGGCTCGCCGAACAGACCCTCAACTGGTCCGGCCTGCCGGTGACCCACATCAGGCCCACGGTGTTCATGGAGAACCCGATCTTCCAGATGATCATGGCCGCCGACGTCGCGCAGGACAACACCATCCGGCTTCCCTTCGGATCGGGCCGCACCTCCCCGGTCGCCACCCAGGACGTGGCCGAGGTCGCGGCCACCGTTCTTGCCACGCCGGACACGCACGTGGGGCGCACCTACCACCTGACCGGAGAGCGTTCCCGCGACATGACAGCCATCGCGCAAGAGCTCACCGACGCACTGGGCAGGAACATCACCTACCTCGACGTCCCCCACGCGCAATGGGTACGCACCAGGCTGGACCCCCTGGGCCTGCCGGAGCACATTCGCGAGCACCTCTCCACGATGGCGCGCCTCCACGCCGAGAACAGGTACGACCGGGCCACTGACGACGTGGAGCTGATCACCGGACACTCCCCGCTGAGTCTCCACGACTTCGTACAAAGCCGTTCCGCGGCCTTCACCGGCGACACACCCGCACGCTGACCCGGCGGTGGCACCCGCCGCCGGTACCCGGGCACGGCCGGTACCGGCAAGGCCGGCGGTGCTTACGGTGAACGCCGGGCATGGCGTAGCGGGTGCGGGGTTTGGGGTGCCTGCCGGGGACTGTCTCCGCATGCCGGAAACCCCGGCCCGATTCCGACGGGCCGGGGTTTCCTTATGACGCAAGCGGCTCTGTCAGTACTCGCCCTCGTCGCCCCGGTCGCCCCGGTCGCCGCGCTCGTCCTCGTCGAACCGGTCGAAGTGGTCGCGGACCACCCGGAAGCTGCCCACGACACCGTTGCGGACCTTCACGCCGCCGCGGATGTGCTTACGGGTGAAGACACCGTTGCTGGTGCTCCAGGGACCGACCGTCGCGACCGGGGAACCGTTGTCGCAGGTCGCACCCTGGAAGAACTCAACGGTCCGGCGGCTGTCGTTAC